>NZ_JANKAS010000010.1 GCF_024622505.1 Irregularibacter muris | reverse complement strand
ATGGAGCTGACTGATACTAATCGGTCGAGGGCTTGACCTAAAAGAATTTTCCTTGTGTAGATTTCAAAGAGCATAAACTCTAAGAAAGATTCCGTGACAATAGCGGAGGGGTCACACCTGTTCCCATGCCGAACACAGAAGTTAAGCCCTCCAGCGCTGATGGTACTTGGACGGTGACGTCCTGGGAGAGTAGGTCGTTGCGGGATTTTTTTTATTTTTTGAAAAGACATAAGGGACTGCCCCCTTGTGTCTTTTGTTTATTTTTAAGGTGTGTTTTCCTATAGGGCTTTTTGCCTATCTAGGGGGTACAATGTTATAATGATTGGGTGGTAGGCACAGGATAAAATGTCCCAGGAAAGGAGCTGAATTTTATGAAAAAAGGAACTTTATTTTTTATTGCTATTGTTCTTCTATTATTTATGATTAGTGGCTGTGCACAATCTTCCAAAACAGTTTTAGAGGAGGCCCTTACAAAAACAGAGAAAATCCAGTCACAGCAGACGTCCGTAGAAATGAAATTTAATATGGATGATATTTCATCAGATAATCTTGAAACACAAATGATGGCAGGATTATTGCAAAATTCCAGTGTAAAGGTGGATACAAAGGTAGAAGGTGAAAAAAGCCAATCAAATATGAAACTATCCATGGCAGGATTTATCACAGTGGAAGGAGTTACATATACCGATGGCGATAAAGTAGCGATGAAATATCCTTTTATCAACAATCTATGGGGGATAGGGGATCGATACATTCTATATAATACAAAGGATGTATCCCCAGAGCAAAATAATGAGATGCAAATGATACAGGATGAGCAGATGATAGAGTTTAATAAACTATCAAGAAAAGCTCTAATAGATCAAATTGATGAAAAACAAATTGTAATCAATAAAGGGGTAGAGTTAGAAACTCCCAATGAGGTAGTAAAGGGAACAGAGTATGTCATTACCCTTCCAAAGGATAAAGCCAGTAGCTTTGTAAAACAAATCCTTTTAGATAGCCTAAACAATGATATAACAAAAGATATGACCATAGAACTTTTAATGCAACAAGCAACCTCAAGGGATATAAATCTTACCCAAGAAGAGATAAAAAATAATTCTAGTGAGGCAATTAATAAGTTCTTGAAGGCTTCTAATATGGAAGTAGATCTTAAAATGAGTTTTATTTTAGACAACAAAAACTATATTAGAGGGGCAAATACTGTTGTTGCTATAAGTATTTTAGACTCTGAGACACAGCAAACTACAAATCTTTCAGTAAATATCCATCAAAAATCATGGGATATTAATCAAAAACTAGATATTGATATTCCAGATTTCAATGATGAAAATAGCATCTCTATTGAGGAAATAAACAATACTCTTCCCAATAAAGATGTTGAATTGGACGAGCAAAATCCAGAAGATATTAAAGAAAATACTAAAGAAGAAAATGATTCTAGCCAAAATAAAGAATCAAAATCAACGTCAGAGCCTAATAAAACACAATCTAGTAATCAGGTAGATATTAAGCTTTATTTTATGAATCAATATATTGTAGAGACAGGTAATGGAGATTATAATGATATGGTAACTGAGGTACGAAGTGTAAAGAAAGATGGAAGAGCCATTGAGCAAATCATCCTAGAAGAATTAAAAAAAGGACCAAGAGTTGCCAATGCCCAAAGCATGTTCACAAAAGATCTTACTACTCGTAGTGTTACTGTCAAAGATGGAATTGCTTATGTAGATCTTTCTAGTGAGAATTTATACGGGGCAAGTATACAAGAGATAGGAATTACTCAGCAAATCATTTATTCTCTAACAGAATTAGGGAATATAGACAAGGTGCAGTTTTTAGTGGATGGAGCAGTCAGAGAAAGCCTTATGGGTCATGGAGATATCAGTTATCCCTTGGGAAGATTCTAAGAAAGCTTCTTTTATTTAAAAAGGTGGTTTTCTCAAGAAATATCTCTTTTGTTTATGATAAGCTTTATAATATTTTGTTTCTTTTTTCTTATAATATATATTAGGAATTGGGACACAATATTAGGAGATTAGTGGGGTGAAGAATTATGGATAAGGGAGAAAAATGGTTGGCTCTAAAGGAAGAATGTACAAACTTTTTTGAAAAGAACTTTCAGGATACAAGAAAAGATATTGTATTTGGAGCGGGTGATTTAGATGCAGCGATTATGCTCATCGGAGAAGCCCCCGGAAGGCAAGAGATAGAGCAAAGAAAACCCTTTGTGGGGGCTGCCGGTAAAAACTTAGATGAGTTTATAGAAATCCTTCAAATAGATCGTAGAGATATCTATATCGGTAATGTAGTTAAGTTTAGACCCTTTAAAATAAATCCCAAGACCAATCGGCAGGTCAATAGACCTCCCACCCAAGAAGAAATTAGTCTTTGTAAGCCCTATTTAGAAAAAGAGATAGAGATTATAGAGCCAAAAATAATCGTGACCTTAGGGAATACGCCTTTAAAAGCCATAAGTGAAGATCAAGAAATAAAAATAGGAGATGTCCACGGAAGTCCTATGACCATTCATTTACCTCAATACCAAAAACCCTTGAATATTTACCCTCTTTACCATCCTGCGTCCATCATATATCGTCGACAATTAAAGGAGATCTACATTGAGGATGTAAAGAAATTAAAGAGGATTATTCATTCCTAAAAATTATCATAACCCTTACAAAAATGTGATTGATAATAAAATAGGAGGGTATAAAAACTATTGATATCACACATAATGAATATAAATGTATGATATAGTTGTTTTATGAAATAAATTATTTAAACAAGGAGGAGAAAAGAATGCAAAAATATGAATGTCTTGCATGTGGCTACATTTATGATCCAGAATTAGGAGACCCAGACAATGGAGTTGCACCAGGAACTACTTGGGAAGATGTACCAGAAGATTGGGTATGCCCACTATGTGGAGTGGGAAAGGATATGTTTCAACCTATAGATTAATTTTATCCATTACATAATCATTAAAATGAGTATTGGCATTAGGGCAGTTAGGAAATATTCCTAGCTGCTTTTATTTTGATATAGGAAAGTTTATTTCCTTGCGAACAAGACTAACTTTCCTATATTACGAGAAGCGGTGCTAGGCGCTTTTTTGTTGGTAGGATGAGAAAAATATAAAAGCCAGTTAGATTATAAATAATCTAACTGGCTTTTATATTTTTTGAGCTGAGATCTGCTTTTTCATATATTGGACAATTAGCTCATCTAAAACACAACTCTGCTTATAAACTTCTTCATTTTTTAAGGGGCTATTAGAAATTAAATGATAGAGCATTTCACGGTTTTCCTGTAATTTTTTCATTTGATTCATGGAAATACCACCTTTTTTGTTGTTACTCATAGTATATTATAAGAGACTTTATAATACAATACCTAACATAGATGAAATATATAAAACTATACTACATAATAGTGTATAATATTACAATATATAATACTTTATGATAATATATGACATAATATAGCACATTATAGTATTGTATATTAATTTATAATACTATTATATTGTGTGGAGTATTTCTATGTGTTATTATGAACATATAAGATAACGTTTCGGAGGAATAATATGGAATATGAATGGCTGATGGTGGAGGAAGTGGCGGATATGCTACGATTAAACACAGTCACAATATATAGATGGCTTAGAACCAATAAACTAAGGGGAATAAAATTAGGGAAAGAGTGGAGAATTAGACAATCTGACCTGGAAGAATTTTTACAATCCCATTATAATGATGTGTAGAAACACATAGATAAGAAGGATAAATGAAGATATTATTAAAATCTAGAGGTGAGAAAAATGAAATATTGCAAAAATTGTGGGGCAGCCACTGAAGATAAGGCCAACTTCTGTTCAAGTTGTGGGGTAGCATTGCATAATAAACCCCCGGTGAATGAATATAGACCACCAGTACATGAATATCATAGTCCTATGCCTTCAGACTACTCTGAACCAATGAGCACGGGTTTAAAGGTATTATTTTACTTGCTAACGATAGCTATGCCATTGGTGGGCATTATTATAGGATTGATCTATCTAAATGATCCTATGGAAGAAAAGAAGAGATTTGGGAAAGGGTTGCTTATATTTACAGTGGTTTGGGGAATAATCTGGCTGATTGTCTTACCTATCATTGGTTTTTCAGTCTTTAGTATGTTTATGAGCGATGGATATTATTACTATTAGAAAAAGAGGAGACAAAACAATATGGCCTTACGGTGTAGCCAAGAAGTAAAAAGAAGAGAAATATCTCCCTGGAAATGGATGGTGGGAATTTTAATATTTATATTGATGATCAATGCCAGTATCAATATGCTTAACCATTTGTCCAATGCCAGATTGGCGGGATATGTGAGTATTGGAATTATAGGAATAACCATTTTAATCAATATAAAATTAATCAATCACTATTTAACTACCTATGAATATACTTTAAGTCATAATAAATTAAGCTTTAATAGGAGCTTGGGAAAACGTACAAGGGAGGTCATACAGGTACCTCTAGAAGATATTCACTCTATAATCGCTTTACCTCGATTAAAGAAGGATAACTGTCTTAAAAAAAAGGCAGCAAAAAGATATAAATTTGAAATAGGAAAAGTTCAAGATAGGAGCTACTATAGAGGTTATTTTAAAGCGAATAATAAATTCCATACCTTCCTATTCCAACCCAGTGACAAAATGATAGAAGCATTGGTAAAGGAATTAGGGGAAGAAAGAATAATAAGATAAAACCAATTGGACTTAAAATACATCCCGGGGTGTATTCTTAAAGATAAGATTTTATTTCAATAAAAAAAGACCCTAGGGTCTTTTTTTATGAAGTAAGAAAGTTGGTCATGTCCCTTTGGGACTAAGCTTTTCTATTTTTCTAGAGCTGCTTTGCTGTTATTCTTATAATAAGCTATCCAACTTAGAAGCATATTGGCTTTTATCCTGGGCACCTACCAAACGATCAACTTCTTTTCCATCCTTAAAGAATAAAACAGAAGGAATACTCATTACCCTGAATTTTCGTGCTAAGTCTTTTTGTTCATCAACATTTAGCTTTGCTACTTTGGCTTTACCATCATATTCTCCTGCTAAATCATCGATAATAGGTCCTACCATTTGACATGGTCCACACCACTCAGCCCAGAAGTCCACCAATACAGGTTGATCACTTTTTTCTACCTCTTGTTCAAAATTATCCTGGGTTATGATAACAACTTTTTCATTAGCCATGATAACATTCTCCTTTCATCATATCTTTAATATTATTACCCATATTCCTTTAACTTTATCATAACATATTTTGATAAAGTTTCAATACATATTATGCATTAACTTCAATTTTTGAAGTGATAAAAATTTAATATAATCCATGTCCCTAGATTAATCGTTAATAATAGACAAATATTCAAAATAAAATAATATTAGGAGCCAATGGAATGAAACTTTTAAAAAGTGGTAATAATCAAGATAATAAAAAACTTAAATGGGTGATGGATATGAAAAAAATGAAAACCTGTGGTTTTTGTGGGAGTATGCGCATAAAAGGTTTATACGTCCTAAGTCAGTGGATGTGTAGTGAGTGCGAGGAAAAACTCTTACAATCTAGTTCAGAGGATCCTGATTATGAAGACAACGTAAACAAAGTAAAAAATGCTTGGAAAAGTCATTGTTTAGTCAATAAAAAATAGTGAACTCAAGAAAAATGCGTGGTAGTTACACGCATTTTTTTTATAAAAAAGTTGGTCATGCCCTTCGGAAGTAAATTTTCTGATATTTCTATAGGGAGGATAGCCGCTTTATAGTAGGAGAGATAGAGAATATATTGTCCATTTTTAGAAAAAATAAAATATTTAAAAAATAAAGAAGGAATTTTTAAGAAAGTAGCGAATATATATTAGTATAAAAATGTAACCGCTTACAGACTGTTATATACAATATAGTCCTAAAGGAATTATTAATTTTGCGATATTTTTTTAAAACAAAATGTAACTGGTTACATCAAAATGTAAAGGGGGATTAACATGGCAGATGCAACAACTAAAAAATCAATAGATAGTGAACATTCACTATCAGCAGTTGATCAAGGCAGTAGACAAGGTTTTTGGGCAGTACTTGTAGTAATGGTAGGTTTTACTTTTTTTTCTCCTAGCATGACAGCAGGGGGAAATCTAGGCATTGGCCTGAACATGAGAGACTTCTTTGTGGCTATGATTTTGGGAAATGCATTTTTAGGATTGTATACTGGAGCTTTGGCCTATATTGGTCAAAAAACAGGACTTACTTTGGATTTATTGGCTAGATATTCCTTTGGAGAAAAGGGATCCTATTTGCCTTCAGCATTAATCAGTTTTACACAAATTGGCTGGTTTGGTGTAGGGGTAGCCATGTTTGCTCTACCTGTGGGAACTTTATTTAACATCAATACCACACTTTTGATTGTAGTAACCGGTATTTTAATGACGGCAACAGCCTATAAAGGAATTAAAGCTCTTGCAGTTTTAGGTTCAGTGGCTGTTCCACTAATTGCTATTTTAGGAATATATTCTGTCAATTTTGGAATTAACCAAGTAAATGGCTTTCAAAATGTCTTTGCAGAAGTTCCTGCAGCACCCTTGACCATGGCAGCAGCTCTTTCCATCGTTATCGGTAGCTTTGTCAGTGGAGGAACAGGTACGCCTAACTTTACTCGTTTTTCTAAGACCCCTAAGATTTCGGTATGGGCTACTGTAATCGCCTTCTTTATCGGAAATAGCATAATGTTCATCTTTGGAGCGGTAGGGGGAGCTGTTACGGGAAGTCCTGATATCTTTGACATCCTAATTTCCCAAGGACTGATGATACCAGCAATTGTGGTATTAGGATTAAATATTTGGACCACCAATAATAATGCTCTATATACCTCAGGACTAGGTCTTGCCAATATCACTAAAATTAAAATGCAGCCTATGGTTCTTATTGGAGGCGCCATTGGTACAGTGGCAGCTCTATGGCTATATAATAATTTCGTAACCTATCTAAGCTTACTTGGAGGCATGATTCCACCAGTTGGCGTAGTCATTATCATTGACTACTTTATGAATAGAAAGAATTATGAAAATGAAGCTTATGAGAAAAAATCAATTAATACAGGGGCCATTTTGGCTGTGGTAGCAGGTTCTTTAGTAGGAGTATTTGTAAAATGGGGAATTGCTCCAGTAAACTCCTTAGTGGTATCCGCTGTAGTCTATTATGCATTTGAGTTAATCAATAATAAATAAGTTGTTATATTCATTAAAATTCAATTTGTCAATGCTCTGAGGCGAAGTGTTTGTAAATTCATGCCAGGACACGCCTGCAACTTGTTGGTGCTCAAACACTTAACTTGAAACACCTGGATTGCTTCATTAACAAACCCTAAGCCTCTAGGCAAAACAAAATCTCTATTTACTGAGTACAATAAGTCTAATAACTATTTGAAAGGGGAATGTCAACATGCTTATTAAAAATGTATTTTTAGAAAATGGTACTGAAAAAACAGATATTTTAATTCGAGACGGAAAGTTTGCAAAAATAGGGCCCAATATTACAGCACCAGAAGGGGTAGAAGTGATCGACTGCAATGAATGTATGGTATTACCCCAATTTATAGAATCCCACGTTCATTTAGATTCTGCTCTAACGGCTGGAGATCCTCGGTGGAATTTATCGGGGACTTTATTTGAAGGAATAGCCTGCTGGTCTGAAAGAAAAGAAAAACTTACTAAGGAAGATGTAAAGCATAGAGCCACAGAGGCCATCAGAAAGCAAGCTGCCAACGGTATCGGCCATGTCCGTACCCATGTAGATGTTACTGATCCTACCCTTATTGGGGCAGAGGCTATGCTGGAATTACGAGAGGAATTAAAGGATATTGTCAATATTCAAATCGTTGCTTTTCCTCAAGAAGGGATTATGAGTTATCCCAACGGGGAACAATTAATGGAAAATGCAGCAAAAATGGGAGTAGACGTATTAGGAGCCATTCCTCATTTTGAATTTACACGGGAATATGGGGTAGAAAGTTTAAACTATACCATGAAATTAGCAGAAAAATATGATTTATTGGTAGATGTGCATTGTGATGAAATAGATGATGAGCAATCTAGATTTGTGGAAACGTTAGCGGCCAGAGCCTATGAATCAGGATGGGGAGAAAAAGTTACCGCCAGCCATACCACAGCAATGCACTCCTATAACAATGCCTATGCATCAAGATTATTTAGACTTCTAGGCATGAGCAAAATGAATTTTGTGTCCAATCCATTGGTCAATACCCATCTTCAAGGACGCTTTGATACTTATCCAAAGAGAAGAGGAGTAACTAGAGTAAAAGAATTACTGGCAGCAGGAATCAACGTATCCTTTGGCCATGATGATATTTTTGATCCCTGGTATCCCCTAGGAGATGGAAATATGAGAGATGTAGTGCATATGGGATTACATGTATGCCAAATGATGGGTTATGAAGAAATTCTAAACTCCTATAAATTAATTACCCATAATGCAGCCAGAACCCTACATCTAGGAGAGAGCTATGCCATTAAAGAAGGGAATCCAGCCAGCTTTATTGTATTAAATTCGGATAACTTCTATAATGCCTTAAATGAGAAAAAAGAAGTACTCTACAACTTCACCAAGGGCAAGTTAATCGCAGAGACAGCACCAGCTAAAAAAGAAGCTTTATTCTAAGAAGCTTGATTACAAGGACGGCCATGGGTCGTCCTTTTCATTTGTTTTTTTGTCTTCTCTTCTCGAAATAACAATGATATAATAAACTCATCATGTAACGGGTTACAATATGTGAGGTGACATCATGGCAAATATAAGAGAGGTAGCGAAGAAGGCTGGAGTTTCTGTGGCCACTGTTTCAAGGGTGTTAAATCATCCCCATACCGTGTCTTCTCCCACCATGGAGCTAGTGCTAGCCACTATGGAAAAAATGCAATACACCCCCAATGGATTGGCTAGAAGCCTTGCTTTAAACCGCAGCAGTACCATAGCCCTACTTATTCCCAATATCTTAAACCCCTTGTATCCTCAAGTGGCAAAAGGGATAGAGGATGTAGCTCATCAAAAGGGGTATAATATTCTTTTGTGTAATACCGAAGAAAAGCAAGATAAGGAACAAGATTATGTAGAGATGCTATTGGAAAAAAGGGTAGATGGCATCATCTTAACGGCCAGTCAGTTAAAGGAAAAAGACATCCAGAAAATAAAAAATCAGAATATCCCCTTAGTTTTAATCGGAAGAAATATAGAAAATATGGAAGCCAATATGGTATTTACCGATTACTATATGGGGGCCTATCAAATGACTCAACACTTAATAGAGATAGGCTATAGAGAAATAGCTCATATTACAGGACTTAAATGCCAGGAGGAGAGTAAGGAAAAGTTAAGGGGCTATGAAAGGGCAATCCAGGAAGCAGGCATATCCTTGAAAAACAATTGGATTATAGAGGGAGATAATGAGATTGAAGGGGGATATCTGGGGGCAAAAAAATTATTAAGATTAAAAGAACCACCCCAAGCCATTTTTGCAGCCAATGATCTTATGGCTATTGGAGCAATAGATGCCATCAAAAGTAATGGGCTAACTATTCCTGGGGATATAGCTATTGTGGGCTTTGACGATATTAAAATGGCCTCCTTAGTAGAGCCCAAGCTTACGACCATATCTCAACCTGTTTATAAGATGGGATTAATTGCAGCTCGTCTTTTATTTGAAAGCATTGAAAGCAAGCATAATGAAGAGGAGTTTAATCAGAAGATTTTTTTGCAACCTAAGTTGATGGTTAGAAAATCCTGTGGACATGAAGATAGAGTGCGGGAAATTTTCAATTAAGGGGGAGAGAATATATGGATTTATCAGTAAATTTCATAGGTTTATCCTTAAAAAATCCTATCATTATATCAGCAGGGCCTTTGACCGGTAGTGGGGAAATGATGAGAAAAGCGGTGGAAGCTGGAGTTGGAGCGGTGGTGACCAAGACCATTGCCAATGAGATTAGACCCAATGTGAGACCTCGTCTGGTGAAAGGAAAGGGAGGAATACAAAATATTGAGCTATATAGTGATTTTAGCTTAGAAGAATGGGAAAATGAGATTGCCTATGCCAAAAGCTATGGAGCGGTGGTTATTGCCAATATACTGGGGCATACCCCTTCAGAAATCGCCTATATCGCTAGGACTGTAGAAGGCTTTGGAGCCGATGCCCTTGAATTGGGAGTTTCTTGCCCCCATGGGGAGGGGCTAGAAGGAGTAGTTTCTGAACCTACTGAGCTATACAATCTTACAAAGGAAGTAGTCAAACGGGTGGATATCCCTGTGATGGTAAAACTATCCTCCAATGTATCCAATATCGTTAAATTGGCCAAAGCAGCCGAAGAGGGAGGAGCTTCCGCTATTAGTGGTATAGATACCGTAAGGTCCATAGCAGGGGTAGACATTGAAAGGGGAAAAACCCTACTACCTACCTATGGTGGGTATTCTGGTCCTGCCATACGCCCCCTAGGATTGGCAGCTATAGCCTCCATATCCCAGGCCATAAACATTCCTGTCTGTGGTATAGGGGGAATAGACAGTGCCCAAAATGTTTTAGAGTATATGATGTTGGGAGCTTCTACAGTTCAAATATGTACCTCCATTATGTTAAAGGGACATGAGCATATAGGGAAAATAATAAAGGATCTGGAAGAATGGATGGACCAACATCAGCATAAAAGTTTCCAAGAGATTAGGGGTATAGCATTGGCATCTTTAAAATCCTTTGAAGAAATAAAGGTAGAACCCTATGTATCTCGGGTAAAGAATGAATGTAATAAGCAATGCTTTGAACAATGTGCAAAGGTATGTATCTATCAGGCCATTGAAAAACAAGGGAGTAGACTACAGGTTAATCAAGAAAAATGTACAGGGTGTGGGCTATGTGTTAGTATGTGTCCCAATAATGTCTTTGAATTGGTGTGGAAAGAGTGAAGAATACAATATAAGGAATAGCTCTATGGGCTATTCCTTATATTGTATCGAGGGAAATCCCCCAGGAGAGATTTTTAGAAAAAATTATAAGATATAGGTAAAATGATGGGGAAATTATCATATAATAGAAATAACAGGCATGGACAAAAGTGTTATACAATCATCTGAAAACAATTTGTTACACGGATCAGTTAAAATAGTAAATGAAAATTAACGAAAAGAGGATAATATCATGACAGAAAACAAAGGAAAACTTATTGTTATAGAAGGTGTAGATGGCAGTGGAAAAGAAACCCAGACAAAAAAATTGTTTGAGAGGCTAGAGAAAGAAGGTATAAATATAAAAAGAGTTGCTTATCCCAGATACCATGAACCCTCTTCTGCTATGGTCAAAATGTATCTCAAGGGAGAGTTTGGGGAAAAACCTGAGGATGTAGGCCCTTATATTGCTTCCACCTTTTATGCCATAGATAGATATGCCTCCTACAAGCAGGACTATGGAGAGTTTTATCATCAAGGGGGTATAGTGATTGCCGATAGATATACTACCTCCAATATGGTACACCAGGCAGGAAAGATTGTAGATCCGGTAGAAAGGGAGAAGTTTTTACATTGGTTGTGGGATTATGAATTTAATTTATATGGTCTGCCCATCCCTGATCTAGTATTTTTTCTAGATATTCCCGTAGAAACCAACCAAAAACTAATGGAGGGGAGAAAAAATAAATTCTCTGGAGAAATGGAGCAAGATATCCATGAAAAGGATAAAGAACATTTAATACAATCCTATAAAAATGCTCTTTCATTGGTGGATAAATACCATTGGACAAAAATTTCCTGTGTAGAAAACCATCAATTAAAAAGTATTGAAGAGATTCATGAGGAAATATACCAAATCTTTAGGGAAAAAATGATCACAAATTGAGGTAAAAATATAAAATATAAATTTTTTATCAAAAATAAGGGAGGAATAAAAATGAAAATGATTATTGCCATTGTGCAGAATGAAGATGCTCACTTATTAATTGATGCTTTAATGGACAAAGATTTTAGTGTAACTAAGCTTGCCACCACTGGAGGTTTTCTCAAGGTGGGAAACACCACCCTATTGATTGGGGTAGAAGATGAAAAGGTGGAAGGTGTTTTAGAGATCATCAAGGAATTTGGGAAAAATAGAGAACAAATTATTACCACGACCACACCCTCTGCCTATGGGACAGGGATGTATTCATCCTATCCTGTTTCAGTACAAGTAGGAGGGGCAACTGTGTTTGTGGTGGATGTAGAACAATTCTTAAAATTTTAGAAAAGAGGAAAAGTATTGTTTGAAGAAATTATCGGACAAGAAAAGGTCAAAGAAATATTAGTTCAAGCCATAAAAAAATCTCAGGTATCCCACTCCTATATTTTCACTGGACCCCAGGGGACACAAAAATCAGAGATGGCCCATAATCTAGCAAAGGCTCTATTTTGTACCCAGGACAATCCCCCTTGCCATCATTGTGTCCCCTGTGAAAAAATGCAGGAAAACAATCACCCTGATCTCGTGGAAATTTTCCCCCAGGGTCTTCATTTACGTATTCAACAAATAAGGGAACTACGACAAAATATTTCTATAAAACCCTATGAAAGTTCCTATAAAATTTATATTATACACAATGCAGATACTATGGGGACTGCAGCACAAAATGCATTGCTTAAAACCCTAGAAGAACCGCCTTCCTACGCTGTTATTATTCTATTGACAACCAATTTACAAGGCCTTTTGCCCACCATAATTTCTAGAAGTCAAGTATTGCAATTTAACAGGATAGCCCAACAGCAGATTGAAAAATATCTTATGGAGCAAAAGGGAATGGATGAAGATAAAGCAAAAGAGATTGCCATTCTCTCCAATGGCAGCATAGGCAAAGCTATAGAGAGCATAGACCAAGAGGGTCTTTTCACCGAAAGACAAGAGCTTTTACAATATCTTTTGAAAATTATTAGGGGAGATATGGTTTGTGCTTTCTCCACTGCGGTGTGGCTGAAGGATCGTAAAGAACAGATAAATGAGTGGTTGGATTTTCTAATCCTTTGGTTTAGAGATATCACTCTCTATAGAGAATTAGGGGACAACCCTTGGGTGGTGCATAGGGAGTATAAAGAATTATTGAAGGAATTCTCAACCTATTTATCAGATGAGCAAATACATGCTATAATAGAAGAGATAGACAATAGTAAAAATAATTTGAAGGCAAATGTAAACCTTCAGTTAAATATGGAGGCAATGCTACTAAAAATGCAGGAGGAATAATATGGTAAAGGTAGTGGGAATACGTTTCAAAAAGGCAGGAAAAATTTATTATTTTGATCCTTTAGATATAGAAATCCAAGCAGGGGATTTTTCTATAGTAGAAACGGCACGGGGAGTAGAATATGGAGAGGTGGTCGTAGGCCCCAAGGATGTACCTGAGGAAGAAATTGTACCTCCCATAAAGCCGGTGATTAGAAAAGCCGCTGAGGAGGACCATGAAAGGGCCCGGGAAAACCGAATAAAAGAAGAAGAGGCTATGCTCATCTGCCAGGAAAAAATAGAAAAACACAATATGGAAATGAAACTTATTGATGTAGAATATACCTTTGATAATAATAAGGTGATTTTTTACTTTACGGCTGAGGGTAGAGTAGATTTCAGAGAGCTAGTGAAGGATTTGGCTTCGGTGTTTAAAACCAGAATAGAATTAAGACAGATCGGTGTGCGGGATGAGGCCAAGATGCTAGGGGGTATAGGCTCCTGTGGCGTTACCCTATGCTGTTCTACGTGGCTGGGCGATTTTGAACCTGTTTCTATAAAAATGGCTAAGGAGCAGAGTCTGTCCCTAAATCCAAATAAAATCTCAGGGATTTGCGGGCGATTGTTATGTTGTTTGAAATATGAACAAGAAGCCTATGAAAGTGCAAAAGCTATCTTGCCTCCTGAGGGAGAAAAGGTAGAGACCCCAGAAGGTATGGCCGTGGTGGTGAGAGTGAATCTTTTAAAGGAAACAGTGAAAGTAAAATTGCTTGGGGTAGATGAACCCACATTTTTGGAGTTTTCAGAAGCAGAAATAAACTGGCCAGGAAAGAAAAAAAATCATGGTTGCTGTGCAGCCAACAAAGAGCAAGAAGGGGGATGCTGTTGTGCAACCTCCCAGGGGAATGATAAAAATTGCCCTTCCCATTCTTAGTTAAAAAAATATTAAAATATTGCATTTTCCCCTTTCCAACTTGGCCATATTGTGGTTAAATAAGAAAGGAAGAGGTTATTACTTTTCGAGGAGGTGACCAGTGATGGCATATTTTATCACTGACGATTGCATCAGTTGTGGTGCATGTGAGCCAGAATGTCCAGTAGGTGTTATTAGTGAGGGAGACGACAAATACGTAATTGATCAAGATGGATGCATTGATTGCGGCGCTTGTGCAGACGTTTGTCCAGTAGATGCCCCACAGCCAGAATAAAGTTTTATTCATAAGAAAGCGACTATGTTCGCTCTAATGCGATAGAAAAGTTTGTTTCCTTGCAGGCAAGACAAATTTTTCTATCGCACAAAAGAGATCCCTATGGGGTCTTTTTTTTCAATTTCCCTTTACTTTGCTGGAAAGGTGTAATGATGCATGGGGTGAAGATGGACAATTTTCTTTTTGTGTAGGAAATTTATCAATGGGCTAAGACTACTGGTGATTTTAACGAGATTAACCAATGGAGATAATGTAATGGAATATACTATTCAGAGACATACTAAGCTATTGAACAAGAAAATATTGAATACTCCATAAAAATAGAGACTGTGGTATACTGTGGTTACCCACAAAATGTGGATAACCCACAATGTTTTGTGGGTAACCATAGCCTTGTCCACAAAATATATAAAATGGTGGTAAAAATGATGAAAAATATTCCTTTAAAGAAAAAAGAAAGAATAGATGATTTGCAAATAAATAACTTAAAAATTATCCAAAATACAGAGAAATTTTGCTTTGGTATGGATGCCGTACTTTTGGCTAATTTTGCAGCCCAAGAGATCAAGAAAAAGAATTTGGTCCTAGATTTAGGCACAGGCACAGGAATTATTCCCTTGCTTCTATGGGCAAAGGCTCAGCCTAAAAAAATTATTGCATTAGAAATACAAGAGCAAATGGCGGAGATGGCCAAAAGAAGTGTCTTACTTAATGGATTAGAAGATACTATAGAGATACTTCAGGGAGATATTAAAAATCCGCCAAAGGAGATTTATCCCAATACCTATGATGCTATTGTGACCAATCCCCCCTACATGAAAAATATAAGTGGTCTTCAAAACCCTGAACAATCCAAAGCCATTTCCAGGCATGAAATTTTATGTAGCCTAGAGGATGTCCTGAGGACTTCTAAAAGACTCTTAAAACCCCGAGGCAAATTTTATATGATCCATAGAAGTCACCGCCTAGTGGATATTTTGTCCCTCATGAGGGAATTGCATATAGAGCCCAAAAGAATAAGATTTATTCAACCCACTAGGGAAAAGGCTCCCAACCTAGTATTGATCCAAGGAATAAAGGGAAGCAAACCTGAAGTCACTATAGAGTCCCCTCTGTATGTTTATGAAGATAATGGAGATTATACCCAAGAAATATATGATATTTACCAATGGCAAAAGGAGAAATAACCATGAATGAAGAAAAAATAGGTACCATGTATTTTTGTTCCACCCCCATAGGGAATTTAGAGGACATTACCCTAAGGGTATTGAATACCTTAAAGAAAGTGGATTTAATAGCAGCCGAGGATACTCGCCATACCGTTAAACTATTAAACCATTTTGAATTACGGGTTCCCCTCACAAGTTATCATCAACACAATGAAAAGTCCAAGGCAGATGAACTTATTGACCTTTTAAAGCAAGGGAAAAACATAGCTGTGGTGTCTGACGCGGGAATGCCGGGTATTTCAGATCCAGGAGAAGAATTAGTTCAAAGATGCATTGAAGAAGATCTTCCCTTTACTTTATTGCCGGGGGCAAATGCGGCCTTGACTGCTTTAGTATTATCGGGACTTCCCACAAGATATTTTGTATTTGAAGGATTTTTATCTAGGGATAAAAATGAGCGAAGCATACAATTGGAAAGAGCGGAAAAGGAAACCCGCACCATGATCTTTTATGAAAGTCCCCACCGCATTCTCAATACATTAAAGATACTAAGAGAACATTTGGGAAATAGATCCATTGCCCTGGGTCGGGAATTGACAAAACAATACGAGGAGATCTGGAGAGGTCCTATTGAAGAAGCTCTAGAAGAATTTCAAACCAGAAAGCCTAGGGGAGAATTTGTACTGGTGGTCAAGGGACTATCCCAAGAGGCTTTAGAGGAGGAGAAAAGAGAACAATGGGAAAAATGGTCCATAGTGGAGCATTTAGAATATTATATGGAACAGGGAAATAATAAAAAAGATGCCATGAAAATCGTGGCCAAGGATAGGGGATTATCCAAAAGAGAGATTTATCAATATACTATAGAAAATAAAGAAAAATAAAAAAGCACAAAAAAATACCCATGGAAATCTCCAAAGGCGATAAATTCATCTCATTCTTTGCTCCTATAAAAGTTTTGTATATTTTCTAGATTAGCTAAAAAGATCATACTGGAAAAATAAAAAGTAAAGCCAATTAGGGGACCAGTAAAAATAAGCACGAAACTCAAGGACGAGCAAAGAATAAAGAATGACCAACGGTGATCAATAAAGAAATTTAACAACTCATCTAACATGATAGTCTCCCCCTTTTACTATACATTGTGATCTATTTCTTATTATAAGCCTTAGATGAAACAAAATTGTCTCTGAACTATTGTCAAAAAGTATAAATCCATTGGCTATATTGTCTTCATATTGGGAAAAGCCTTATAATATATATACCTAAATCATCCAATAATAAACAAAATCTCCTATTAGAAAGTAGGAGATTTTGGCAATAAGTATGATTATTTTAATTCCTCAAGACAATCAGGACAAATATTTTTATTTTTGAAAGTCATAATATCTTTAGCCTGTCCACAGAAAACACAAGCAGGTTCATATTTTTTTAGCATAATATATTGATCATCAACAAAGATTTCTAAGGAATCTTTTATGTGAATATCTAGAGTACGACGTAATTCCACAGGAATAACAATCCTGCCTAATTCATCGACCTTTCTAACAATGCCAGTGGATTTCATTGATCTACCCCCCTTTCTACATTTTTCGACATTTGGAGCTACTTAAATAATAACAAGTTTTCCATAAAAAGTCAATCAAAGGAGAAAAGATTTTCCATAATTTTTCTTCATACATAATTGTCAGGTAGTCATCATAAAAAGTACCAGAGGAAATAAATACTTATAAGGGTGATGGATCATGATAAAACCAACAGCCATAAGGCCAGGGGATTGTATAGGTTTAATTTCTCCAGCCAGTGGAATGGAGCTAAGTTTTTTAAAGGGAGGAATAGACTGGCTAGAGGGTCAGGGATTCAAAATAAAAAAAGGGAAGTTCATACAGGAGAAAAAAGGTTTTTTAGCAGGTAGCATTCAACAGAGAGTATATGATTTGCATCAAATGTTTGAAGACCCGGAAGTGAAGGGTATTCTATGTATTAGAGGGGGATATGGTACTTTGCCCCTTTTGCCCCATATTGATTATGATGGGATAAAGAACAATCCGAAGGTATTTGTAGGCTATAGTGATATTACAGCTCTTCATCTAGCCATAGGTCAGAGGACTGGATTAATTACTTTTCATGGTCCCATGGTAGCTGAGTTAGGAGAAGATGTTCCTAGCGACAACAAAGCTATGCTGAAGAAGGCATTAATGGAGAAGAAACCCCTGGGAGAAATCACTTTTCCTAAAGATAGCCTAGGACTGAAAACTATATATCCAGGGAGAGCCACAGGAAGACTAATAGGGGGAAACCTAAGCGTGATATGCGCAACCTTAGGTACACCCTTTGAAATAGATTGTAAAAATAAAATTCTCATCCTAGAAGAGGTAGGAGAGGCTAATTATAAAATCCATAGAATGCTCAGTCAATTGAACTTAGCTGGTAAACTAGAGGATGCCCTTGGTTTTATCCTAGGAGAATTTACAAACTGTCCAGAGGATGCCCAATATCCCTTAGAAGAAATCCTAGAGGAATTTTTTGTACCCCTGAAAAAGCCCACCCTTTGGGGAGTAAAATGCGGTCATGGAAGGTATAAGGCTACCTTGCCATTGGGTTGTCAAGCCTCTATAGTGAATGAAAAACTAATTCTTGAAGAGGCAGGAATAAGTGGATAGGCCAATGGACCTGTCCTTTTATGATAAAATACAAAAGTAGAAAGGAAAGAAAAAATGAAAAGAATTTATCTTGTAGATTTTGATGGCACTATCACCCAAAAAGATACCAATGACGCCATGGCAGATACCTTTGCTCCCAAAGAGTGGAGGGAAATAGATGATAAGTGGAATAGGGGAGAAATCCCTACTAAGGATGCTATGGAACAAATATTATCCATGGTGGCTGCTACTGAGGATGAATTAGATGAATTTTTTACATCTCTTCCTATTGATCCTGGTTTTAAAGACTTTGTACAATGGGTGGAAAAACGGAGAGAATCTATCTATATTATTAGTGATGGCATAGATTTTAGCATCAAGCGTATTTTAAAACAACATGGATTGGAGGATATCCCCTTCTTTAGCAATAAAATCTCCTTTAGTGGGGAGGAAATAAAGGTATCTGTATCCCAGGAGAGACTAAAGGGATGTACCTACGGCACTTGTAAGTGCAAAGTAATGGAAAATATTAAAGGGCAATATCCTAAGAACAGACAAGTAGTGTTTATAGGAGATGGTTATTCTGATGCCTGCGTAGCCCCAAAAACCGATCTTATATTTGCTAAAGGAGTGCTGGCAGAGTATTGTCAGCAGGAAAATATAGATTTTCATCCCTTTAAAGATTTTGGAGATATTTTACAAGAATTAGACAAATAAAGAAAGGTGATAAGAATGACAAAAGCAAGATTAAAAGAGATGATCGATGAGAGTTCCAATATCGTATTCTTCGGTGGTGCCGGTGTATCCACTGAAAGCAATATCCCAGATTTTAGAAGTGAAGAGGGAATATTTAAAGCAAAAACCCAATATGGATACCCACCAGAAATTATACTCAGCCATAGCTTTTTTATGAGTCACCGAGAAGAGTTTTACGACTTTTATAGAAATGTAATGATTTACAAAGATGCTAAGCCCAATCCAGCCCACTTTGCCTTGGCTAAACTGGAACAAGAAGGTAAACTGAAGGCTGTCATTACCCAAAACATAGATAATTTACATCAAATGGCAGGAAGTAAAGAAGTATTGGAACTTCATGGATCTGTTTTTAGAAATTATTGCATGGATTGCTATAAGGATTATGGATTAGAAGATATATTGGAAAGTCCAGAGATTGTACCAAAATGTAAGAGCTGTGGGGGGAACATTAAACCCCATGTGGTTTTATATGAAGAAGGTTTAGACAATGAAATTATACAAAAGGCAGTATCTTACATAGCCCAGGCAGATATGCTCATCATAGGAGGGACTTCCCTAGCTGTATATCCGGCGGCCGGTTTAGTGGAGTATTATACTGGGGACAAATTGGTGCTTATCAATAAATCTCAAACATCTTACGACAGTCGCGCCAATCTAATTATTAACGAAAGCATTGGAAAGGTATTGGGAGATATTGTTTTGTAGGGGATATAAGAATTAAGCGTCATATCAGGAGAAAAATACGTCGTAGACTGCCCTTCTTTTCATGATAGGAACAGCTGGATTAGTTAAATTCCGACTTGCTACGTTTGGGGTAAGAGTTTGTAAAATTTGCTTTCAGCAGCGTCAAAAACTCGCTTTGCTCAAACACTTGACTTAAAACGCTTCCAGCTACATTAACAAACTCTAAACCCTTACACTACGTCAAGTCTCCATTTAACTAATCCAGCTGACCTGCAAACAGTGCGTTATAAAAAGGCTTGTCATCCTGAACGTTAACGAAGGATCTTAGACCCAAAAGACAAACATAAGATGCTTTGTTTCCTTCAGCACGACAGTCACTTTTTACGACGCACTATTTATGTGTCAGCTGGGGGAGTTAAATGGAGATTTTGCTTTGTGAAGAGACTTAGAGTTTGTTAATGAAGCTATATAGGGGCTTTAAGTCAAGTGTCTGAGCGTAGCGAGTTATAGGCGTGTCCTATATAGCGAATTTACAAACTCTTGGGCTCAAACATGAGCAAATTGGAATTTAACTCCCCCAGCGGCTGAGATTAATGGGTAGGGACAGTCTACGACGTATTTATCTATAGATCTTCCCCGTCTAAAATCCCTAATTCCGTTAAGGACTTCGTTAAGGATTGTACTTCCATATGCAACTGACTGAATTTGCTCTTTATAGGACTTTCCTTTTCTATACGAATAATCCCCTCATCATTAGAAAGCTCCTTGATCCATTCTTCTAATTCAGAAATAGTAGAAATGGCCTTATTAATTTCCTCATCAATGGTACTTATCTCATCGTTGGTTTTATTTGTAGACATGGTAAACCTCCCTAAAAAAATTCAGACTTATTATATCATATTTCCTATTATATCACTATATAGATTAATTATAATGTAAATCTGTATCCTGCCAGTACATGAGATTGAATGATTTACTCTAGTAAAAATTAGGGGCAGTAGATAGGAGAGATTTTTTATGATTAATATCCTATGGTTTTTGATGATTAGCATTGGAATTGTGGTGGGATTTCTCAATGGAAGAATAGAACAGGTTACCCAGGCAGCTATGGATTCAGCTGGGTTGGCAGTACAAATGTGTATAGGATTTATAGGTGTATGGGCATTGTGGTTAGGACTAATGAAAGTAGCTGAAAAATCAGGTTTTATTCAGGGAATAGCCAAACTATTATCCCCTATAATGAAGCTGATTTTTCCCCAGGTACCTAAAAACCATCCCGCGATAGGGGCCATGGTGATGAATATGGCAGCCAATATGATGGGTTTGGGCAATGCGGCTACTCCTTTGGGATTAAAGGCCATGAAGGAACTACAAAAATTAAATGAATTTAAAACTAGGGCCAGTAATGCCATGTGCACATTTTTGGTCATCAATACTTCCTCCATTCAGGTCATCCCCACCACAGTCATTGCCCTAAGAATGTCAGCGGGTTCAACCAACCCCACCGAGATTATAGGAACAGCTTTAATCGCCACCACGATATCTACATTGTTTGGCTTGATCAGTGTAAAGATTTTAGAAAAAGGGGGAAATAAGGCATGATCAAATGGATATCTTCGGCTATTATCCCTCTTTTTCTTTTGACTATTCTTACTTTTGGTTTTATAAAAAGGGTAAAAGTTTATGAGTGTTTTGTAGAGGGGGCAAAGGATGGAATCAGCACCGCCGCTCGGGTCTTTCCTTATTTATTGACTATGCTAGTAGCCATAGGAATATTTAGAGCATCGGGAGCTTTAGATTATCTTATTAAGGCATTGGCCCCTGTATTTGGTTTGATTGGGGTACCCAAGGAAGTATTGCCCTTAGCTTTGATGCGTCCTTTGTCTGGCTCAGGAGGACTGGCCATTTTGGCAGATATTTTAGAAAATTTCCATCCGGATTCCTTTATCGGCAGAGTAGCTTCCACCATGATGGGTTCTTCTGAAACTATTTTTTATACTTTGGCAGTATATTTTGGGTCTATAGGCATTAAGGATTACAGGCATACTCTGCCTGCGGCTTTGATGGCAGATTTCGCCGCTATTGTGGCCTCGGTAGTGATTTGTAGTTGGGTATTTGGTCCGTGAATTTTCCCTATGTTTATTAAAGTATATTGAGATCATCATTGCAAATAAACAGGATAAACAATAGTATTCAGTTGTTTATCCTGTTTACCTATAAATATTTATCCACCTGTTTAATTTTTTTCCATTGTCGGAGCATTTCTAACACGGACAGAAGGAATGCAATCCATAAACCAATGCTATGGAAGGACAATCCTACAGAGGATTTCCCACCTAAGAGAGTAAGAAGGCCGATTAAAAAAAGAGGATATATAGTTAGAAGTATTTGCCATTTTAGTATCGGTTTATTACTCATAGTATGGTGTTTTTTGAATAATAAACTAAATAAACAGATCCCCAAAATGAAAATGATCAAAATGCTTTTGGGAAGTATATTGACGAAGAAAATATTAGGGAAATAATCATATACAAGCAATAATGTAAAGATTAAAAGAATGATTCTATCCAATGATTTTGATGATCTTAGAGATTTCAAACGATCGCCTCCTATTCTCTATAGCATACCATATATATCCATATATATCCAGAAATATCCAGAGTCTATATTAGCATGGGAGAGATAGAAGTATTTTTTAGATAATGAGGTCAAGGGCAAATCGGTTTTACACATCAAAATAAGAGGTTAGGTACCCAAAATTAGTGCCCAACCTCATTTCGAATGCAAAAATAAATTTTAAGCTTTGTGACAACGCAAAAATTGATATTTTGTTAAGCCCGAATATACTTTGTCATTTTAGGTGTATTAAAGAATCTAGGGTCTAAGATACTTGATTTTCAGTGGAAATGGGAAAAAGATTTTTTTAATTACTTTCCTTGTACTTCTATGATGATATCACTTTTTTCTTTTATTCTCATTTCCTCGAAATACTGATTTTCTTTGGGAATCCATTCATGGAGAAATCTTTTATGCATGATTGGGCCATTTCTTTTGAGTATGCGTCTACTCTGGGTTTTGTCATCAGTGGTTAAAAATATTTTAAGATCATAATAATGGATTAGGGTGGGATGCAGACTATAACTACCCTCTATGATGTTTAACTTCTTTGGAGCAACGGATATATGCTCTGAAAAGGACAGGGTTTGGCAATCATATATGCGGTATTGAAACGGAGTAGAGGACAGAAGACCATGGATTACTTCTTCTTTAAATCGAACATAATCCACATTTCCCCCAACCTCTTTAAGTCTTTCTTCTGTCTTGAGCTCAGGTCTTAGAAAAAAGTCATCCATATGAAAGACATTACAATCATAGTATTGGGCCAATAGGTCAGCCAATGTGCTTTTGCCAGAGCCACTTTTTCCATCAATAGCCATTATAACCAAATCCTTGGATCTAAGTAGAGAATCCATTTGATCTATTATCTTTTGCATTTGCATCTTCGGATACAATCTAATCGCTTCAAGCATTTTCTATAACCTTTGTCCTTTCAAGGGATGAAATAATTAAGGGGATGAGAATAAGTTGGATGATAATTCCTGGTATAGCATTGAGAAAGGCCCCTGCTGTGAAAACTTCTATACTAAAGGTAGTGCCATGAATGCCATATAGAAAATAACTGACTATTCCCCATACAATCCTCCCACTAATCATTGCGGTCATCAAAGAGGCAAACAGGTTTACCTTATTTTTGGGTAGGACTTTGTATAACAACCCTGATATCAATCCATAGGTAGCCAATTCAAAAGCCATAGCTAAAGCAGTGGGGAACATGGGGGGCATACCAAAAAGAACACTCCTAAATAGAGGTACAATAAATCCTACAGCCAATCCATATCTTCCTCCACAAATAAAACCGCATAGTAAAACCGGAATATGCATAGGCAATAACTTATTTCCTATGCTAGGAATTTGACCTGTAAAAAAAGGCAATACAAGGCCAAGAGCCATAAAAAAACCAGATAGAACTAATTTTCTTGATGAATTTTTCATAATCCCTCCAAAGATAATATCAACTGCTTTTCTTCAGAAAAGCAATTCCCTTCTTGGGAGATTGATAGTTTTTTATGGTTTCAGCCATTCACCATTATTATACTATTTTTATAGGATAAAACAAAGAAGCAAAGAGCTGGGATTTCCCTTGAATTTTCTTTATATTATGTATATAATGATTCTAATTAGGAAAGATATATTGAAAGACAAAGGTGATGAAGGGAAGACTATGGAAGGCATCACATAAAGAGAGCTGGGGTAGGTGAAAGCCAGTTGTGCATTCCTCTATAGAAATGGTCCTGGAACTGTATTATCGAGAATCCAGAGGATTTTAGATAATAACGGAGTTGTTTACGTTATGAAACAGAGTGATAATGGTCACGCTCACTTAAAGAGGTCAAAATCGTGAGGTTTTGACGAAAAAGGGTGGTACGACGAAGTTAACTCTCGTCCCTTTCAATAGGGATGGGGGTTTTTTGTATTTATATTATTATTTCAATAAATCTGTTGTATTAGTTAAATTCCGATTTGTCCATGTTCTTCGGTTAAGATTTTGTAAATTTGCGATAGGCAGTGTCAAAAACTCGCTTTGCTCAAACACTTGATGTAAAGCGTCTATCTAGCTTCATGAGCATTCTCTAAACCTCTACACAAAACAAATTCTTCATTTAACGAGTACAGCAAGTTAATTCATTGATATATAAATATTTTAAAAAAGAAAGGATGAATAACCATGACGAAAAAAACCTTTTATATTACAACCCCTATCTATTATCCCAGTGATAAGCTGCATATAGGACACTCCTATACTACAGTAGCTGCTGATGCTGCAGCCCGTTTCAAACGCCTTACGGGATATGATGTAAAGTTTCTAACAGGTACAGATGAGCATGGCCAGAAGATTCAAAGAGTAGCAGAGAAGCAAGGGAAAACCCCAAAGGCCTATGTGGATGAAATTGTGGCAGGGATTAAAAAACTTTGGGAAACCTTAGATATTTCCAATGACCAATTTATCAGAACCACTGACGAGGACCATAGAGAAATCGTTCAGAAAATATTTAAAAAGCTATATGAACAAGGGGATATTTACAAATCCCATTATGAGGGATGGTATTGCACACCCTGTGAATCCTTCTGGACCCAAGGACAATTACATGATGGAAAGTGTCCTGATTGTGAAAGAGAGGTAGAATTGACCAAAGAAGAGGCCTACTTCTTTAAAATGTCCAAATACCAAGACAGAATTCTTGAGCATATTGAAAATCATCCGGAATTTGTACAGCCCGAATCCATTAAGCATGAGATGATTAATAACTTCCTAAAACCAGGATTAGAGGATTTATGCGTATCTAGAACCTCCTTTAGCTGGGGCATCCCGGTTACCTTTGATCCAGGGCATGTGGTTTATGTATGGGTAGATGCCCTATCCAACTACATTACTGCCTTAGGCTATCTTACCGATCAGGATCAAGAGTTTAAAAAATACTGGCCTGCCAATGTTCAATTAGTAGGGAAGGATATTGCCAGGTTCCATACCATTATTTGGCCAGCTATGCTCATGGCTTTAGACTTACCTTTGCCAGAAAAAGTCTTTGGTCATGGCTGGATACTTCTACAGGGAGGAAAAATGTCTAAGTCTAAAGGCAATGTAGTAGATCCAGTGATTTTAGCGGACAAATATGGAGTGGATGCCATCAGGTACTATGTACTGAGAGAGCTACCCTTTGGCTCTGATGGCGTATATTCTGAGGACATATTGGTCAATAGAATCAATGCAGATTTAGCCAATGATTTAGGAAATCTCCTCAGCAGAACGGTGGCTATGGTAGATAAATATTTTGCAGGGCAGCTCCCTGGAAAACAAGAATCTGGAGACTATGATGATGACTTAATAAAACTTGCCCTAGAAACACCAGCAAAGGTAGAGGAGCATATGGATAAGCTACAATACAGCAATGCCCTAGCAGATATTTGGAAGCTGGTATCTAGAAGCAATAAATATATTGATGAGACTATGCCTTGGGTATTGGCCAAGGACGAGGAGAGAAAAGCAAGACTAGCGGCGGTACTTTACAATCTCGTAGAGAGCTTGAGATTTATTTCTGTATTAATCAGTCCCTTTATGCCTAATACACCTAAATTGATAAGAGAACAATTGGGCATTACAGAAGAAGAAATAACTACCTGGGAAAGCTTAAAAGAATTTGGCAATTATCCTAGCGAGGCAAAGGTACAAAAAGGAAAAGTCATTTTCCCAAGAATTGAAGAGGAAAAGGAAAAGGTAGAACCCCAACCTAAGGAACAGCCAAAAAAGAAAAAAGAAGAAAAAGTTGAAGAGAAATCAGAGGATAAAGAAGAATTTATTACCATAGATGACTTTGGAAAAATAGATTTTAGAACAGCAAAGGTACTAGAGGTTGAAAAGGTAAAGGGAGCCGATAAGCTATTAAAGCTTCAATTACAAATGGGCGAAGAAAAAAGACAGGTAGTATCAGGAATTGCCCAACACTATACTCCTGAAGAGCTAATAGGGAAGACAGTTGTGGTAGTAGCCAATCTAAAACCTGTTAAACTAAGGGGAGAAGAATCCCAAGGGATGATTCTGGCAGCCTCTAAGGGAAAACAACTTACCATTGTAACAGTAGATGAGGATATTGATAGTGGTACTCAAGTCAGGTAACCTGTTGTGCCCGTTGATTTCTATTTGTAATGTTTTATCAACGGGCACAATAGAGTAAGTGAATAAAGGAGAGGAAACCCATGTATTTTGATAGTCATGCCCACCTAAATGACGAAAGATTTCATGAAGATAGAAAGCAGCTCATACAAGAGGCAATACAGGAAAATATATCTTATATTTTAAATCCCGGGGCAGACTTACCTTCTTCTAAAGAAGCGGTGATGTTGGCAGAAAAACATGATTTTATCTATGCCGCTGTGGGGGTTCACCCCCATGATGCAAAGACTGTAGAAGAGGACAGCTACAAACAATTGGAAGAATTAGCTAGGCATCCTAAGGTAAAGGCTATTGGAGAAATAGGATTGGATTATTATTATGACAATTCCCCCAGGGAAGTTCAAAAACAGGTGTTTCAAAGGCAGATAAAGCTGGCATCCAAGTTAGACCTACCTATTATCATACACAATCGAGATGCCCATGAGGATACCTATCATATTCTAGAGCAGCATTTCAGAAAAAATAATGGTGGAGTCATGCATAGCTATAGCGGCAGTGTAGAAATGGCCCAACAATTTATAGCGCTAGGCTTATATTTATCCATTTCTGGACCGGTTACTTTCAAAAATGCCCGGAAGGCAGTAGAAGTAGTGGAGAAAGTTCCTTTGGACAAGTTATTAATTGAAACCGATAGCCCTTACCTAACACCACTGCCCTTTAGGGGCAAGAAAAACCATCCCGCATTAGTAAAATATGTAGCCCAAAAAATTGCAGAAATAAAAAATATAACCGTGGAAGAAGTGGCGCAGCAAACCACTAGAAATGCCAAGGAACTTTTTAGAATTGATTAAATGAAAGATATAGAAAGTAGATGGAAAAACGCAAAAGTAGTCTTTAAGGATTGAGTAGATAGAATAGAGTTGAGGGCAATGGGAAATCGTCATTTGTCACCAAAGTGATTTTACCTCATATACTAATATTGAACTAGGAGGAAATAACATAGAAAATACCCTAGTTGTGATATTTAAAATGTTAGTAAGGAGGAATTTTTGTGGGAAAAAGAAAGCATAGAGAAGAATATCCCAAAATGCCCGAAATGGACTATCCCATGATGCCTGATATGCACCATGGAATGTACCCAGGAATGTGCCCAGACATGATGCCTGGAATGCATCCCGGAATGATGCCTGGAATGACAATGCATTGCTATTGTGTACCCGTACCCTGTTCCATGCATAACTGTCCTGGAATGATGCCACCAGCAATGCCAATGCCCCCCCAAGATCCATGCATGGGCTATCCAACGATGCCAGCAATGCCTAACCCTCATCATCCCTGTATGGACTCCAATTGGGGAATGATGCCAGCAATGCCAGCAGAAAACTATCCTATGATGGAGGATATGGAAGAAGATTACGATATTTAAAAAAGTACATGAAAAGATAATCAATACAAAATAATGATTTATTTACAAAGAGCGTAGGACTTCTAAGCAGAAGAGGTTCTATGCTTTTTATATTTTTATGTGTAAGACAGTTTTATGATTAAATCCAGTTCATGTGTCACTAATCTTTACCTATTGTATAAAATTAAAAAAGAAGGGAATAATTCTAAAGGATAAATTTGACAAATAAATAAGGTTGGTATACCATGTTTTAGTCTCCCAAAGACCAAAAATTAGGAGGTAATCAAAATGGAAAATCATAGGCAGAAGGTAAGGGAGCTGATAGGAAATTACAAGCATCCAATCCTTCTGATGCTACTGACTGTAGGTATAATTACAGCAGTAGGGTTCTACCATTTAACCCAAAAAGATATCACCATAATAGATGTTAAAGAAGAAATCAAATTAACCACTAGAAGTAAAACTGTAGAACAGGTATTAAAAGAAAAGAATATTTCTCTTCAGGACAAAGATATCGTAGAACCGGCACTGGATACCCCCTTAGAGGACGGTATTGAAATACAGATAAAAAGAGCAGTACCCCTGCATATTTTAGTGGATGGGAAAAATTATCAAGTTACCACTGCATTGACTCAGGTAGGAGAAATCATAGAAGAAGCAGGGATTAGGATAAATCCTCTTGATCGGGTGGCCCCTGATAAAGAGGCTGAAATAGAGGAAGAAAGAGAAATTCATATTGTCAGAGTCACCGAGAAAATCATTACCGAAGAAGAAAATATAGATTTTACTACCCAGAAAAAACCAGACAACCATTTAGAAAAAGGGAAGACAAAGGTTGTACAAAAAGGCCAGAAAGGGTTAAAGAAAAATCAAATAAAAATAACCTATGAGGATGGAGAAGAGTCCCAGAGGGAAACCCTTAAAGAAGAGGTGGTCATCGAACCAAAGGATGAAGTGATACAGGTAGGGATGCTAAGCACCATAAACACCTCTAGGGGGGCTACTCGTTTTGAAAAAACAATGACAGTAACCGCCACGGCCTATAGCCAAGGTGATGCCGGAGTAGGAAATACCACCAGTGTAGGGGCTCCACTAAAAAGGGGAGTAATTGCTGTAGATCCCAGGGTCATCCCTTATTACACTCGATTATATGTGCCGGGTTATGGTTTTGGCCAGGCCTTAGATACTGGAGGGGCCATTAAGGGAAACCGCATAGATTTGGCCATGGGTTCAAGGGCAGAGGCATTGCGCTATGGACGAAGAAAAGTAAAAATTTATTTATTAGGGAGATAGGGCAGCGATAGCTGCCTGCTTGCTTTTTTGGTAAAATAAAGAAAAGGAGGAAAGACATGATTCGAGAAGTTATTGTAGTGGAAGGAAGAGACGATGAGGCAGCGGTAAAGAGGGCGGTAGACGCAGAGGTCATTATTACTAGCGGCCTGGGCATAGAAGAAAAAACCATTGAAAGAATTCGCTATGCACAGCAAAAGACAGGTGTTATAATTCTTACAGACCCAGATTTTCCAGGGGAGAAAATTAGAAAAATTATCTCAGAGAGAGTCCCAGGGTGTAAGCATGCCTATTTGCCTAAAAAGTATAGCATTAAAGATAATGATGTAGGAGTGGAAAATGCTACCCCAGAGCATATCAGAGAGGCACTGGAAAGAGTAAAGACTCAAGGGGAAAACAGACAGCTTTTCACATTGGAACATATGATAGATGCTGGACTAGTCATGGGGGATTCATCGAGAATAAGAAGGGAAAAGTTAGGGGATCATTTAGGAATAGGATACGCCAATGCAAAACAATTTTTAAAAAGACTCAATCACTATTCTATTTCCCTAGAGGAATTTCAAGAAGCATTAGAGTGGTTGGAAAGGAGTGGGGGTCAGTAAATGAAAAATTTAGCCTCTCCCAAAGTGACCAGGGAGATCATAGAAAAGTACGGCTTTCGCTTTAGTAAGAGTCTAGGCCAAAATTTCCTCATTGATAGCAATATACTGGACAAGATTATAGATGGTGCAGGAATACATAAGGATTATGGAGTATTGGAAATCGGTCCAGGAATTGGCACCATGACCCAAAAGTTAGCCCAGCATGCCCATAATGTGTTGGCCATAGAGATAGACCGTGCCCTTTTGCCTATTCTCCGGGAGACTTTGGGGGAGTATACCAATGTCCAGGTGCTACATGGAGATGTATTAAAATTGCCATTGAAAGAACATCTTAGAGATTATTTTGGGGATAGACCCATCAAGGTAGTGGCTAACCTTCCCTACTATGTGACCACATCCATCGTCATGAAGTTATTGGAGGAGGATTTACCCCTAGAGAGCATCACTATACTTATTCAAAAGGAAGTAGCCGAAAGAATGCAGGCCAGCCCAGGAGGAAAAGACTATGGAGCTCTTTCGGTGGCAGTACAATTTTATGCACAGCCCCGCATTATTGGCAATGTGCCCCCTAGTGTATTTATACCGGCTCCAAAGGTAGAGTCTACCATTATAAGTCTAGACATTTTAAAGGAACCTAGGGTGTTGGTGAAGGATAAAAAGCTATTTTTTGCGGTAGTAAAGGCTGCCTTTGGAAAAAGAAGAAAAACTTTATTAAATGCCCTAAGCTCTAGTCAATTGGAAATAGAGAAGGGGAAGATCAAAGAGGTATTAAAAACAGCCAATATAGATGCCACAAGAAGGGGAGAAACCTTGTCGCTAGAAGAATTTGCCCATATTGCTAATAGCATTGCAGGAGAGTAGATAAAGGAAAGAATAAAAAGAAAAACAAAGAGGAGAGCAAGGAGGAATTTGTGATGAGGGGTTGGATATTATATCAGGAATATGATGCAGGGTTAAAGAAGGAAAGGCATGAAATTGAACGGTTTATACAAGAGGCTGAAAAGCAAAATATAGAGCTAAGAATAGTTGCACCTGAACAATTTGACTTAATCGTCACTCGGGATGATCGAAAAAGTGTCATAGTAGATGGAGAAGTGGTGCCCTTGCCGGACTTTTTATTACCCAGACTAGGGGCTTCCACCACCTATTTTGCTTTGGCGGTAATCAGGCACCTAGAGAGATTGGGCGTATATACCATAAATTCCTCTGAAAGCATAGAGGCTGTGAAGGACAAGCTTTATAGTCAGCAAATATTGGCTTCCATGAACATGCCTGTACCAAAAACCATGTTGGCAAAATACCCTATTAATATTGATATGGTGGAAAAACAATTTGGTTTTCCCGTGATTGTAAAGACCTTATCCGGTGCCCAAGGAACAGGGGTGTTTTTATCAGAAAGCAAGTCCAAATTTAAGGATTTAATGGATTTAATTAACGCCACCAACCACAAAGCCAATATTATTGTGCAAGAATTTGTAGCCGATAGTGCAGGCAGAGATCTAAGGGTATTTACTGTAGGAGGTAGGGCTTTGGCTTGTATGGAAAGAATTTCTCAAGATGGGAATTTTAAAGCCAACATTGCCCAAGGGGGTACCATGCGGCAGGTGGAGTTAACTTCAGAGATTGAATGGATAGCTACCGAAACCTCCCGGATTTTAAATTTAGAAGTAGCGGGCATAGATCTCTTATTTGATGGAGAACATTTTAAAATCTGTGAAGCAAATTCTTCCCCAGGCTTTAAGGCCATGGAGGCTTGTTATGATATTAATATCCCTGAGGAGATTTTTAGCTTTATCCGAGTAAGATTGGGACTATTTGATTAAATCCTCTTTAAATATTTATGATAAAATACAAAATAAGACTATAAAAATGGAAGATTATGTCGAATAAATATATGATAAGACCAAAAGGGGAGAGTAAATGTGAGATTAGTCCCTATTAACTGTATTAAGCCGGGAAGTTATTTATCAAAATCTATTTATGATGCCAAGGGAAGGGTACTCTTAGCAAAGGGCGTTCCTTTAACTTCTTTAATTTTACAAAGGGTGCAGTGTCATGGTTTTTTGTCCCTTTATATTCAAGATGAATATAGTCAAGAGGAAATTGAAGATGTCATCAGACCGGAATTAAGGCAAAAAGCTATATTTTCCGTAAAAAATTATTTTGGTTTTTTTAATTATCCTTTAGAGGTGGGGATAAAAGAGGAAAAACAAGATGAGCAGGTGAAACAAAGGGAATATTTGCAATCCCTAAGGGAAATTGCAGAAAATATTGTAGAGGAAATATTAGAACAAAGAAGCATCATGATTAATCTAGTGGATATAAAAAGCATGGACAATTATACCTACGCCCATTGTGTCAATGTGGCTATTTTATCCCTGGTTATGGGCATTGAATTAGGATACAATAGAAAGCAATTGATAGATCTTGCAGTGGGAGCTATGCTTCATGATGTGGGAAAGATATTTGTTCCTAAGGAAGTGCTCAATAAAAAAGGGAAGTTAGATGATAAGGAGTTTGAACTAATTCAAGAGCATCCTAGGCAGGGCTATGAATACTTAAAGGACATTTATGAAATTAGTTCCCTATCTAGGGCCATCGTTCTTCAACATCATGAAAAAGTGGATGGTACCGGCTATCCTAGAGGGTTAAAGAGTGAGAAAATTCATCCCTATGCCAAATTGGTGGCTATTGCGGACGTATATGATGCCTTAACTTCGGATAGACCTTATCGAAGAGGTATGCCTCCCAATGAAGCCATGGAATATATCATGGGGGCAGTGGATAAGGAATTTGACTACACTATGGTAAGAACCTTCATAAGGAAAATCATCCCCTATCCTGTAGGAACATTGATTAAATTAAGCAATGGGTGTGTAGCAGTGGTAGTGGAAATCAATCACCATCTACCTCTACGGCCAGTGGTAAAGGTAATTTTGGAAAATGATCAATATGCTAGAGATGATATCATAGATTTATATAGAAATTATTCCATTGTCATTGAGGGCATACAATATGAGGATCCTGCTAAGGAGGATACAGATAAGGCCCTGGGATTTTAAAAAATAAAGACAAACATAGAGCGATAGAGATGCCTTAGGCATCTTTTTTTATTATTGGGAAATAATAAAAAATGGTTATATTACAGGATTTAGGGTAAATAATGTAGTCATAGGAGCTTAAAAAGGAGTGAAATAAATGGAGATTGGATTAATCGGATTGGGAAAGATGGGGTACAATATTGCATTGAATATGAAGGAAAAAGGCCATAGGGTTGTAGCCTACAATCGCTCTCTAGAAAAGGTAAAAGCTATAGAAAAAGAGGGAGTAGAGGGAGCCTATAGCATACAAGAACTTACTGAGAAATTCAGTGGTAGGAAAGCCATTTGGATTATGGTACCAGCAGGAAGCCCAGTGGATGAAATGATAGAGAAACTAGTTCCCCATCTAAATGAAGGAGATATTGTCATTGATGCAGGAAATTCTCATTATAAAGATACCTTAAGAAGATATCAAGAATTAAAGGGGAAAAACATTGACTTTGTAGATGTGGGCACTAGCGGTGGAACATCGGGAGCACGATGGGGAGCCTGTACCATGATAGGGGCAGAGGATGATGTTTTTCAGTATCTAGAGCCTATATTTAAAGACATCTGTGTAGAAAAGGGCTATCTTCATACAGGAGAAAACGGAACAGGCCATTTTGTAAAGATGATCCATAATGGGATTGAATATGGAATGATGCAGGCCATAGGAGAGGGTTTTGAAATACTTCATACCAGTAGTTTTGACCTCAACTTGGAAAAAGTAGCTCAGGTGTGGAATCATGGCTCAGTAGTAAGAAGCTGGTTGATGGAACTAACCGAAAGTGCTTTTAAAAAGCGTCCCCAATTGGAAGACATTACTGGAGTTATCCGTTCCTCAGGAGAGGGACTATGGACGGTACAGGAGGCGTTGGAGTTAAAAGTACCTGCACCAGTAATTACCCAATCTCTATTTACTCGTTACGGATCAGAGCAGCAGGAAAGTTTTTCTGGGAAAGTAGTAGCGGCCCTGCGGGATGAGTTTGGAGGACATGGAGTTGTAAAACATGAATAAATCTAATCTTTCCAACATTACGGTTTTATTTGGAGGAACAGGGGATTTAGCCAAGAGAAAAATTTTCCCTGCCCTTTACCATCTCCAAAAAGGAGGAGATTTACCCCAGGGCTTTGCCCTGGTTGCAGTAGGAAGAAGACAGAAAAACCATCAGCAATATAGAGAATATATTTATTCCTTCATGGAGAAAGAAGCAGACTTTACCATAGACAAAGAAGCATGGGAGGCCTTAAGTCAAAGAATTTATTATCTCCCCTTTCATTTTGATGATCCTGCAGGCTATGAAAGGCTAAAGGAGTTTTTGGCTGTCCTAGAAAATATCTATCAAACCCAGGGCAATCGTATATATTATTTGGCCGTTGCTCCAGAATACTTTGGGCTTATTGTGCAGCAGCTTAAAGTCCATGACATGGATAGAAAGGAAAATAGTTGGCGAAGGGTGGTTATAGAAAAGCCCTTTGGCAAGGATTTAAATTCTGCCAGAAAGCTTAATCAAATCATTACCGAAGTATTTGAAGAGAAAAATATCTATAGAATTGATCACTACCTAGGAAAAGAAATGTTACAAAATATCATGGTTATTCGCTTTACCAACGCATTTTTTGAACCTATATGGAATAGCCAATATATTGATAACATTCAAATTTCCTCTAGCGAACAATTGGGAGTAGGCACCCGAGGAGAGTATTATGATCAATCAGGAGCCCTAAGGGATATGATTCAAAATCATATGATGCAGCTCCTTACCCTTACCGCTATGGAGCCCCCTATAAGGTTGGATAACCAATCCATTCGAGATGAAAAAATACGAGTCCTACGATCCTTAGAAGAGCTTTCCCAGAAAACGGTATTTGAAAACATTGTGCGAGGACAATATAGTGCAGGAAGAATAGATGGAAAACCAGTGAAAGGGTATAGGGAAGAGGAGGGTGTAAATCCGGCCTCTACTACCGAAACCTTTGTGGCCATGAAGATGGCGGTAGAAAACTATCGATGGGTAGGGGTACCCTTTTATATTCGTACAGGCAAGAGAATGCCGGTGAAGTCTACCGAAATTGTCGTAGAGTTTAAAAGGCCGCCAGAGGTATTATATTTTAAGGAGTATAAAAACTTGCAGCCCAATTTGCTCGTCATTGGTATTCAGCCCAAGGAAGGGGCCTTTCTGCGTTTTAATGCCAAAAAGCCAGGGACCATAAAGGAAATCATTCCCGTGGAAATGGATTATTGTCAAAACTGCCAAGTAGAACAAAACTCACCGGAAGCTTATGAAAGATTGATCTATGATGTCATGAGGGGAGAGTCTACCTTGTTTACCCGTTGGGACGAAGTGGAATATTCCTGGAAGATTGTGGACAATATTGAAAGGGCGTGGCGAAGGAAGGCAGAAGAAATTCTCCTATATCCAGCAGGAGAAAGAGGACCCCAGGGAGCAATGGAATTATTACAAAGGGATAACAGAAAGTGGTGGAATATTTTAGGAGGTTAATCAATGAAAATTTATGATATTTCTATGGAAATAACCCACGACATGATGGTCTATAAAAATAGGGAGGAAAAGAGACCCCATCTAAAAACAAGCCGGGATTTTACCACGGGCAGTGTTTATGAATCAATTATTACCATGGATTTACACACGGGTACCCATATGGATGCCCCTCTTCACATGATGCAGGGAGGAGATACCATTGACCGTCAGGATTTGTCCAAGACCATTGTGAAATGCAAGGTATTAGATGTTACTAAAGCCCAAAAGAGTGTGTCTAAAAAGCATCTTGAAAATAAGGATATCCAAAAAGGAGATTTTATCCTTCTCAAAACCCGTAACTCCTTTGAAGATGTCTTTAATGTAGAGTTCATCTATCTGGATAAAGAGGGGGCCCAATACCTTAAAGAAAAGGAAGTTATAGGGGTGGGCATTGATGCTCTGGGTATAGAAAGAGCTCAATCCAATCATGATACTCACCACACCCTAATGAAGGCAGATATTCTCATCATAGAAGGGCTGGTTTTAAAGGATGTGGAGGAAGGAGAATACACACTCATTGCCCTACCTTTAAAAATCAAAGGGGGGGAAGCATCTCCTGTAAGGGCGGTCTTAATCCAAGGGAATCTATAAAAAATTAAAAATATAGCAAAGGGGTGTTAATTTTGGATTACAATATATTGATTGGCGGTGCTGCCGGACAAGGCATGGACACCTTAAGTGTAATCTTGGAAAAAATAATCAAAAGAAAGGGCTATTATATTTTCTTAAATAAGGATTATATGTCCCGGGTGAGAGGTGGCCATAATTTTACCCAAATACGATTTGGCACAAAGCCATTGTACGGCCACGAAACAAAATTAGATGTAATTATTGCCTTAGATAAAAATACTGTTGATTTTCATACAGAACGATTAGGAGACAATGGAGTAATTCTCTGTGATGAAGATATTCAGGTGGAGGATTCTAGAGTCATACATATTCCTATGAAAGGCATTGCAAAGGAACTTAAAAATCCTAAAGTATTTGGTTCAGTAGCCATAGGAGCACTGGTGAAACTATTTGGCATGACCAATACAGAAGTAGAGGATGTTTTTAAAGAAAGATTTAATGACAAAATTGGATTGTTAAACTTTGAAGCTTACAAAAGAGGCTATGAAATTACAGAAAAACACTTTGACCTACAGGAGGGGACAGAGGATAAACATATCATCATCAATAGTAATCAAGCCATTGCCTTAGGAGCTTTAGCAGGAGGAGTGTGTTACTATTCTGCCTATCCTATGACGCCAGGGACCAGTATCATGACCTATCTGGCTGAAAAACAAGAGCAAGCAGGTATCCTAGTGGAGCAAGCGGAAGATGAAATTGCAGCTATTAATATGGCCATTGGGGCATCCTATGCCGGAGTGAGATCTATGACGGGGACTTCTGGAGGAGGTTTTTCCCTCATGGTAGAAGCTTTAGGACTGGCCGGGGTACAAGAAACTCCCTTGGTAGTGGTGGATGTCCAAAGGCCTTCCCCTGCAACAGGACTGCCTACCAGGACAGAACAAAGTGACTTGAGCTTTGTCCTCACGGCCTCCCACGGAGAATTCCCAAGAATGGTTATTGCCGTTCGCCATCCAGAGGATGCCTTTTATCAAACGGTTAGAGCTTTAAATATTGCTGACAAATACCAAATGCTGGTGATTATTTTAGGAGATCAATATCTCGCAGATGGGACACAGACCATTGCGCCCTTTGATTTTGATAAACTTACCATAGATAGACATTTATTTAATGGAGAAGGACTGAAAGAGGGGGAATATAAGCGGTATAAGATCACAGAAAATGGAATTTCCCCAAGAATGATACCAGGAAAAGTGCCAGGGCAAATTGTGATCTCTGGTAGTGAGGAACATAATGAAGAGGGGCGTATTACCGAATCTGCCGAGGTTCGCACAGCTATGATGAATAAGCGTATGAAAAAGCTAGAACTTTTAAAAGATGATCTTTTAGAGCCAGATTACTTTGGTGTAGAGGAGCCAGAACATTTAATTCTTGCTTGGGGATCCATGCATGGACCTTTAAGAGAGGCTATTGCATTACTGCAGGAGGAAGGATACTCAGTAGGGGCCTTGGTATTTGGAGATATCTATCCCCTGCCTACGAAATTATTAGAAAAGTATGCAGCTAAAGCCAAAAATATTATTAATATAGAACAAAACTATACGGGGCAATTAGGAAAACTCATTAGGCAAGAGACTGGGATCGCTTGTAACAAGAGTATTTTAAAATATGATGGAAGACAGATGCACTACAAGCATATTTATGACCAACTAAAAGGGGAGGTGCTGTAAATGACAGAGATCAATGTTAAACAATTCGATTCACCAGATGAAATTGCATGGTGCCCAGGCTGTGGTGATTTTAGCATATTAGCTGCTTTAAAACAAGCCTTGGCAGAGCTAGGGCTAAAGCCCCATGAAGTATTGGTAGCCTCTGGCATAGGTCAGGCTGGTAAGACCCCCTATTATATTAACGCCAATAATTATAATGGCCTTCACGGTAGAGGTCTATCTGGAGCTGTAGCGGCTAAAATGGCCAACAAAAACTTAGTGGTGACCCATCATTCAGGAGACGGGGACAGCTATGGAGAGGGGGGCAATCACCTTATTCACAACATCAGGAGAAATATTGATATTACTCAATTTGTACATGATAATCAAATTTATGGACTGACCAAAGGGCAAGGATCTCCCACGACTGATCGAGGACATAAGACCCATCTAAAGAAAGAGGGTATGACCAATGATCCATTAAACCCCATGGCATTGGCCATAAGTCTAGGATGTAGTTTTGTAGCAAGAAGTTTTTCGGGAGATAAGGAGCATTTGGTATCCATCATGAAAGAGGCCATTACCCATAAGGGATATGCTCTAGTGGATATATTCCAACCCTGTGTTTCTTTTAATCATGTCAACACCTTTGCCTGGTATAAACAAAGAGTATATAAGCTAGATGAAAACTATGACCCTACCAATAAGGTAGCTGCCTTTGAAAAGGCCCTAGAGTGGGGAGAGAAGATTCCTATAGGTGTACTTTACAAAGAAGAGAAACCCACCTTCATAGAAAGAATTCCTCACCTACAGGAAGGTCCAGCCTTGGTGGATAGACAATGGGCACCGAAGGATGCAGAAAAGTTTATGGAGGATTTCAGATAGTATAGCATAGTGGAGAGATTGTTCTATAGAGCAATCTCTCTGTTTTTTGTAGGAGGAGAGATCGGCAAACCCATAGTCTCTTTTTCTTCTATGCTATAGAAAAGTTGGTTTTGTTAGCAAAAGGTCAAATTTTTCTATGGCATCAGAGCGGCGATAGCTGCTTTCTCCTGGAGAAGAGTCAAGTGTTTGGAAAATAGACACTTTTGTTGTAAAATAAAGGATAGCAAAGCGTAAAAACTAATGCACGGGGAGAGGGTTCTTGATGTACAAGGGGGAAAAAATAAACTCTTTTTTGAGAAAATGCGCAGAAAGAATTAAAAGTAGGGGGCAGCTATGGGCAATAGCCATTGTGCTAATATCTGCTTCCATCCTATTTTACACCATGTTTATTCTTCAAAACACATTGCAGACCGTGAAAGAGGACAGAATTAAAAATTCAGAACAAATTCTTATTCGATCTAGCCAAACCCTTAGATTGTTTTTAGGGGATATCCACCAAACCACTGAGGAGATAGCTACTCATAATGGGATTAGAAAAGCTATACAAGATTATGGGGATTTGGAGATACCCCTAAGGGAGAAAATTGATCAATTCGTCCAAGGACAATTCCAAATTGCCAAGGATAAAAATCCCTATATTCAACAATTATTTCTGATTACCCAAAGTGGAGAAGTACTTAATGATGAGGACACCTATAGTATAGATAGCCAAGAGTTTTTTAAAAGTCCCTATTTTAAAAGCTTAGAAAACAAAGAAGATGAAGTCTTGTGGTCCTATGAAGCACCACCATCATTTTTTGTGAAAGGGCCCCATGAAAAAATGTTTTTTACTCTCCAGGCCATAGGTGGATTGGAAACAGATAAAAGCGTAGGCTATTTAGTGAGTATTATAAACACCCAAAGCATGAATGATGTATATCAAGATATGTTACTAGGTCTACCTGAAGAGCTAAGCGTATACGACAATAGTCATCATTCCTTTATTATTCCGTCAGAGTACCCTATAGATGAACAATTAATTCAAGGTTTTATTCAAGAGGAAACCTTTTATAAAGTAAAGGAAATAAAGATAAAAGGAAAATCCTATGCTGTAGGGGTAGCTCCCTTAGGACCTCTAAACTGGTATACTGCTAGTGTTATGCCTATTGACAAAATAATAGGAAATGTAAAAGATATTTACAAAGGGAAAGTATGGGTGTATATACTAGGGGGCGTATTTTTCATTACATGGATACTATTGCTCAATATCATTGTAGCAAAATTAGCCAAGATAAAATTTGTGGAAAAAAGTATAGAGGAAATAGAAAAAATGAAAAATAAAGAATTAGCTCAATATAAAGAAGAGGATATTCAACATCTAAAGGATACAGAGGTATTGGTGGAAAGAAAAGACTTAGCCAAGATTAGTGAATATATCTATTTTTGGAAAAAAGAATTATTAGAAGAAGACACAGAGAAGGAGAGAAAAGAATGAATAATGTTAAAAAATATATAGATTATTCCATAGCGCAAATCGTTAATCTCTGCACGACGCCTAGCCCAACAGGATTCACGAGAAAAGCAGAAAAATACTTAATAGAAGAATTGAGTAGAATGGGCTATCAACCTATGAGTACCACCAAGGGCTCAGTGTTGGTAGAGCTAGGAGGACAGGGTGATGGATTGGTGTTAGCCGCCCATATCGATACCCTAGGAGCCATGGTACGCTCTATTAAATCCAATGGAAGATTAAGACTTACCAAAATTGGAGGATTTCCTGAAAACAATATTGAGGGGGAAAATTGTATTATTCACACCCGTAAGGACAAAGAATATAGCGCTACCATCCAATTGACCAATGCCAGTGTACATGTGTACAGTGATGTTGGGGAGCTAAAACGAGATGATTCTACTGTGGAAGTAGTCATTGATGAAAAAGTGGCTTCCAAGGAAGAGGTTATGGAATTAGGCATTAGGGTAGGGGATTTTATCAGCTTCGATCCTCGCACCATAGTTACAGAAAGGGGCTATATAAAAAGTAGACATCTAGACGATAAGGCTAGTGCGGGTATTTTATTAGCCTTAGCCAAAATGATCAAAGAAGAAAATATTCCCCTAAACCGTAAGATATATCTCCTATTCACTACTTACGAGGAAGTAGGTCATGGTGGGGCTGCAGGTGTTCCCCAAGATATTACCGAGATGATTTCAGTAGATATGGGAGCAGTAGGAGATGATTTAGAAACTGACGAGCACAAGGTCTCTATTTGTGCCAAGGATTCTGGGGGGCCTTACGATTATGATGTGACCACTAGACTAATAGACATTGCCCAAGAACAAAAACTCAATTATGCAGTGGATATCTACCCCCGTTATGGTTCTGATGTAGAGGCTACCCTATCCGCAGGCTTTGATATCAAACATGGATTATTAGGCCCAGGTGTATATGCCTCCCATGGCTATGAGAGAACCCATAGAGAAGGAATAGAAAACACTTTTGCATTATTGGTCAATTATATTCATCTCTTAGGTTAGTTAAAGAGATTAGCCAGAGAATTCAATTTATAAATTCACCCATCAATTTTTGTAGACAGTACACAAAACATGGAGAGATTTATTCTTGATATAATAGACATAAGCACCCAGTTTTATAGACAATACTGATAGAATATCCTTAGACAATATGGATAAAATCTACAGTAGGGGGAAAAACATAGAACCATAATGAAAGGAAGGTGTAGTAATGAACAACAAGATTGACGGTTTTACCTTACAAGAAGCTACCATAGCCAGTGTACATAAGGCCATGGAAGATGGCAAATTAACTTGCAGACAATTAGTAGAAATGTATATAGAGAGAATAGACGCCTATGATCAAAAGGGACCTGCTATTAACTCTGTTATTCTAGTAAATCCTAAGGCCTTAGAAATTGCAGATGAGATGGACAAGAAGTTTAAAGAATCCGGCTTTACCGGACCACTTCATGGTATCCCTGTGTTATTAAAGGATAATGTAGATACAGGAGATATGCCCACTACTGCAGGCTCTTTAAGTTTAGAGGGAGTTACTCCAGAAGATGATGCTTTTATCACCCGTAAATTTAAAGAAGCAGGAGCTCTTATTTTAGCAAAGGTGAATCTTCATGAATTTGCTGTATGGGGTGAAACCGTAAGCTCTATTTTAGGTCAAAGCTTAAACCCCTATGATCTCACCAGGACTCCTGGAGGATCTAGTGGTGGTACAGGAGCAGCCATTGCAGCCAACTTTGGGTTGGTAGGTATTGGGACAGATACCATTAACTCTATTCGCTCACCGGCTTCAGCCTGTAATCTAGTAGGTTTTAGACCTACTGTGGGATTAGTCAGTGGAGATGGCATTGTTCCTTATTCCTTTACCCAGGATACAGCAGGACCTATTGCCAGAACAGTAGAGGATGCGGCAAAAGTATTGGACGTTATTGCTGGCTATGACCAGGCTGATTCAGCCACGGCTTGGTCCATGGGACGTATACCTAAATCCTATACAGAGTACTTAAAAGTCGATGGCTTAAAGGGAAAAAGAATTGGAGTATTAAAGAGCTTCTTTGGAAAAGAGCAGCACCATCAAGAAGTCAATGAACTTGTTCTAAACAGTCTAAAAGAGATGGAGAAACAAGGGGCTACTTTGGTAGATATTGAAGAAAATATAGATGCAGATGACCTTATCAAAAATGTTAGTGTTCATCTTCATGATTTAAAAACCCACCTAGGAGTGTACCTAAAGAATTTAGGAGAACTATCCCAAGTACATTCTCTAGAGGAGGTCATTGCCTCTGGTAAATATCATGAGGGTATTGAGGAAAATATTAAATATGCCCAAACTTTGGATGTAGGTACACCTGAATACAATCAAAGACTGGTAAAAAGAACAACTTTACAAACTAAGGTAATGGATCTAATGGCAAAACTTGATTTAGATGCCATAGCCTACCCTCACCAAAAACGTTTGGTAGTGCCCACAGGAGAACCCCAAGCGGATAGAAATGGTGTTTTAGGTGCGGTAACTGGCTTCCCAGCTTTCTCTTTGCCCGCTGGCTTTACCAAGCCAAAGAAAACAGCACCCATGGGTGTGCCTGTGGGAATAGAAATTCTAGGTAGACAATTTGATGAACCTACATTAGTAGAAATTGCCTATGGATTTGAACAAGCTACTCACTATCGTAAAGCTCCAATGAGTACACCGGATTTATAGAATTTAAGTAGAAGATAGCAGTAAAAAAGGAACGGCTATAGCCGTTCCTTTTTGCGTTGGGCCAACAAGGGCCAAGGTTTAGGAGAAATAATCCTACAGATTTATTTGCACTCTCTTTTAGGAATTTTCTTTATCTTTCGTGAGCTTGCTAAGATAGCGATAAATACTAGGCTCTGAACAATGAAGTTGCTTGGCCACCTCACTTACAGCACCTTTAAGCATAAAGACTCCTTTTTGATTTAAAATATCTACTACTGACAAGCGTTCCTCGTGGGTGAGACGTTCTATGGGAATGTTATTGTTGGCTAATACTCTATTTAACACGGTTTCCGTTACTTCGGCCACAGATTCAGAAAAACTTTCTCCTCCATCATCTAAGATGGAATTGACAGACTCATAGGTTGTTTTTTGTTCAATTAATTCATCAGGATGGCATAAACTTAGGAGTTGTTTGCTAATATCCACATATTTTGAATCGTCAAAATTAACACAGAGCATTCCTACCAATTCTTCATTTTCATCCTTGATAAATATAGTAGAGGATCTTAAAATCTTCCCATCCTTTGATACACCATTATAGTTAAGTTTATAATTGCTATGTTTATAACTCTTGTCAGCAATGACACTTAGACAAAAATTGGTTAATGGAGCACCTATGGTACGGCCACTGATATGACCATTAGCGATTGCCACCACAGAATTAGTATAATCGCCTATATCATGAAGTGTTATCTCATAACTAGGCCCCAAGGCTTTTCCCAAAAATTCCACCAGAATACTATATTGCTTTAACATGGCTTTATTCATTTTATCACCTACATTTATATTTTATAAAGAAGTTTTATTATATAAAGTATAATTTATACCTAAGATTACCATGGAAGAGGGAAAAAGGCAATAAATATAAGGGGATTTCATATAATTTATTATCGTGATAATAAATTATATGAAATAAAAAGGGAAAGAATAGCATATACATGGATAAAAAAGGCCATTAAAACAACTAAATGATTAAAATAGCATAAAAATCCTAGAGTTACCTATAGATTTTCATCTGAATGTTGACAATAATTTATAATGGTGATAATGTTGTATTGGAAGATGTAAGTTCATCTTATTAGATGAAAATTTACATAATGCAAGAGAGAATATTAAAATAGGGGGGCTTTACTATGGGAATCAAATACGTACCAGAACCATTTAGAATTAAGATGGTTGAAACCATCAAAATGCTTTCGCCAGAAGAAAGAGAACAAAAAATTGCAGAGGCAAATTACAATCTTTTTAATCTCAAAAGCGAAGACGTTTACATTGACTTATTGACAGATAGTGGAACAAATGCAATGAGTCAAGAGCAATGGTCAGGTGTGATGAGAGGGGACGAAGCCTATGCAGGAGGATCAAGCTATTTAAAATTAATAAAAACTGCCCAGGAAATTTTTGATTACAAACATATTCAACCTGTGCACCAAGGCCGTGCAGCAGAAAAGGTTCTTTTTGGAGCAGTGTTAAAGGAAGGACAATATTCTATTTCTAATATGCATTTTGATACCACGAGAGCCCATGTAGAATTAGTCGGTGGGCGGGCTATTGATTGTGTGGTGGCTGAAGCCTTAGACCCAGCAAAGAGAGCACCTTTTAAGGGAAATATGGATATTGAAAAATTAGAGTCTTTAATTAAAGAATTAGGTGCAGATAAAATTGGTGTAGTAATTATGACCATTACAAATAACTCCGCTGGAGGTCAGCCGGTATCCGTTCAAAATATAAGGGAAACAGCAGAAATCTGTAAGAAATATGGTATTCATTTCTGTATTGATGCTGCTCGCTATGCAGAAAATGCTTATTTTGTTAAGCAAAGAGAAAAAGGCTATGAAAATAAATCAATACAGGAAATTATTAAAGAGATGTTTAGCTATGGGGATATGTTTACAATGAGTGCTAAAAAAGATACTATTGTAAATATGGGTGGTTTACTTGCGATTAAAGACGATGCAGAATTGTTTCAACAAGTTAAAAATCGTACCATATCCTTTGAAGGGTTTACTACATATGGAGGATTGTCTGGACGTGACCTTGAGGCCCTTGCAATTGGTTTGACAGAAGGATTGGATGAAAACTATCTTCGATATCGTATAGGTCAAGTAGAATATCTTGCAGGACGTCTTGATGAGGCAGGGATTGCTTATCAATCGCCAGCGGGAGGACATGGTATATTTGTAGATGCAAAAGATATGTTGCCCCACATTCCTTATTATGAATTTCCAGGGCAAGCTCTAGCTATTGAACTTTATAAAGAAGCTGGTATTCGTACATGTGATATTGGGTCCTATATGTTGGGAAATGACCCTGATACGGGAGAACAATTACGGGCAGGTTTTGAGTTTACCCGTTTGGCTATTCCCCGTCGTGTTTATACACAGGCCCATATAGATATTATGGCAGATGCACTTATTGCCATTAAAGAAAGAGCAAGTGAAGTAAAAGGATATAAGATTACATGGGAACCTCCTATTCTTAGGCATTTTCAAGCTAGTCTTGCTCCAATAGAAGAGTAATTAAAGGGACCTTCATTTTCTACAGAATTGATCTCCAGCGATTCTGTAGAAAATTTTATCATTATCATAAATAGCCTTAAAAAAATCTAAATAAGGTAAAAGGGGTGAAATGATGTCTCAAGACAATAGTGTAAACCTTATTAAAGAAGGGAAGGAATTAGCTGGTCGTGACACCTTTAATTCTAAAACAGGCTTTATTTTAGCCTGTATTGGTTCAGCAGTGGGAATGGGAAATATATGGATGTTTCCTTACCGAGTAGGGCAATTTGGTGGAGCGGCATTTCTAATTCCTTATTTCATTTTTGTTCTTGTTATTGGCTTTACTGGAGTTATAGGGGAAATGTCCTTTGGTCGAGCAATGGAAACAGGTCCTTTAGGTGCATTCAAAAAAGCCTTTGAAAGAAGGGGCAAAAAGAATGGGGATTTATTAGGTCTTATTCCAGTAATAGGGTCATTAGCCATTGCTATTGGTTATGCAGTTGTTGTTGGTTGGATTCTCCGATTTACTGTAGGCGCTATTGCTGGAGCGGTTACAACAGCTTCAGATAGTGGAGCTTATTTTGGAGCGATTGCAGGCAATTTTGGAAGTATTGGATGGCATTTAGCTGGTTTAGCATTAACCTTTGGAATTATGCTAATGGGGGTAGCTAAGGGGATAGAAAAGGTGAATAAGTTTATGATGCCTGCTTTTTTCGCATTATTCCTGATTCTTGCCATTCGAGTAGTCACCTTAGAAGGGGCATTAGAAGGATATAAATATTTATTGCTTCCTAAGTGGGAATTTTTGGGGGACCCTAAAACATGGATATATGCTTTAGGGCAAGCATTCTTCTCCTTATCATTAGCTGGTTCAGGTACAGTTGTATATGGCAGTTACTTGAAGAAGAATGAGGATATTGTAAGTTCTGCAAAATATGTTGCCTTTTTTGATACCTGTGCAGCCATGCTAGCAGCTGTGGTCATCATACCTTCTGTATTTGCTTTTAATATGGATCCGGCAGCAGGACCACCTCTCATGTTTATCACTATGCCAGATGTGTTTAAGATGATGCCCATGGGTCAATTATTTTCTGTTTTATTCTTTATAGCTGTATTGTTTGCAGGGGTGAGTTCATTGATGAATCTATTTGAGACACCCATAGAGGCATTGCAACAAAGATTTAGATTTTCTAGAGGGGTTTCTGTAGCAATTGTAGCAGTTGTTGCAACAGGAGTAGGGATCATGATTGAAGGTGCGGATACTCTTGGACTTTGGATGGATGTTGTGTCCATTTATATCATTCCTTTGGGGGCATTATTGGCAGGAATTTTCTTCTTCTGGATATGTGGATCTAAATTTGCTAGAGAGCAAGCTCAACTGGGAAGAGAAAAAAAGATTGGTCCATGGTTTGAACCTATGTCTAAATATGTATTCTGTGGACTTACCATTATTGTATATATCCTTGGAATTTTCTATGGAGGAATTGGCTAAAATACCGATGGATTTATAAAAATAAGAAATGATTCCTTTGCAGTTATGAACTGCTCCTTTAGTTAGATTTTTACGCTAACTAAGGGGGCAGTTTTAATTTGGGAAAATAGAGTTTTGCATTTGAAATGGAAGGAGTCAGGGCCTATCTAAAGGAAGAATGGGGGCGTCCTAATTTGTTAGTGTAAACAATTGAACCCTGGAGGGATAAACTGTTTCCACAAAGGAAAAGAATAGAATGTTGGTGATAAAATATATTGTTGATATAATAGAAGGAGATAAAGCCGATAAAGGGGTCTTCATCATAGAGGCCAATTTCAGGATAAAAATAGGTGGGATAAGATGAAAAAAATACTTTTGGTAGAAGATGATAGTACCTTGGCCATGGGCATAGAATATTCCCTGAAAAATGAGGGATATTCCGTAGATAAAGCCCAAAACTTTAGTCAAGGGAAAAGGCTGGTGGATAATGGGAGATATAATCTCATTATTTTAGATGTGGGACTGCCCGATGGCAATGGTTTTGACCTATGTCAATATATTCGAAGGGATAAAACAACTCCTGTCATATTCCTGACGGCTCAGGATGAGGAAGTCAATATTGTCATGGGCTTAGATATGGGGGGAGATGACTATATTACCAAACCCTTCAGAATAAAAGAATTGGTTTCTAGGATAAAAGCTGTGCTAAGAAGAACAGATAAATTCTCAAAGAGCGAGAAATTGCTTTCCAAAGATATCAAAATAAACCTATTGGAGACAAAGGTTTTTGCTCAGAATCAACCTGTTCTACTTACCCCGGTAGAATACAAACTTCTCACTATTTTAATGCAAAATGCTCATCAAGTATTATCCAGAAGCAGAATCCTAGAATTATTATGGGATATAGAGGGGAACTTTGTGGACGATAATTCCCTTTCTGTATATATAAGAAGATTGCGAGAAAAGATTGAAGAGGATCCCTCCCAGCCTGTATATATAAAAACCCAAAGGGGCATAGGCTACAAATGGGATGAGGATGTAAGGGGGGAATAAAGTGAATAGCATATTTAGAAACCAAGAATTTAAATCCATTATTTTAAAACTCATTATACTTCAACTTATCTTTGCCCTAACGGGCTTTTTTGTTATACAAATGGTTATGAATAACATCAATCAAAGAATAATAGAAAGGGACATGACCTTAGTGGGAAATATCCTTTACGCCCATCCCGATTTAGAGGAGGAAATCATCCCCTACATCACCAAGGAAATTCCCCAAGAAAATAAAGAAAAAGGACAAGCTGTTTTAAAAGAATATGGTTATCGTCTGCAAACCTCAAAGGACGACCAACCCTTGCTGACGAATATCATACCTGGTTTTCAATGGAGCATTGCATTTCTCATTCTTTTATTTTTTATTCCCCTAGCTCTGATTATTATAGGAGAGTATAAAAAACTATATGGAAAAGTTACAGACATATCCAATGCGGCTGAGAAAGTCGTGGAGGGGGATTTTACGGTTTATCTGCATGAGGGGGGAGAAGGAGATTTTAATATCCTCTATCACCAATTCAACCAGATGACCAATAGACTGGAACATAGTTTAGATGTTTTGCAAAAAGAAAAAGTCTTTTTAAAAGATAGCTTGTCAGATATTTCTCACCAATTAAAAACTCCCCTTTCTTCATTAATTATGCTGAATGATATTTTATTGGAAGATAAAAATATAGACTATGCTACCCAGATTACATTTTTGGAAAAGTCCCAGAGTCAACTATATAGAATGGAATGGTTGATCATTAATCTGTTAAAAATAGCTAGAATAGAGGCAGGTGCTATTGAGTTTAAAAGGGAAAAGGTGTTATTAAAAGAAGTCGTAGACATCGCCATAAACGCCCTATCTACCCAAATCAAGCATCAAAGCTTGGAGATAGTAGGAAATAGGCAGTCTTACTTTTATGGGGATAAAAACTGGACAGGAGAAGCCCTTATTAATATTTTGAAAAACTCTATAGAGCATGGGGGAGAGAAAATACAAATCCTCCTGGAGGACACCCCTTTATTTACTAGTATTACAGTAAAGGACAATGGAGAAGGAATAGATCCCAAGCATTTCCCCCATATCTTTAAAAAATTTTACCGGGTGGACAGTGAAGTAAAACCCGAAAGCATTGGAATAGGTCTTAACCTAGCAAAAATTATTGTAGAATCCCAGGAAGGTACCCTATCGGTAAAAAGCCAAAAAGCCCTAGGAACGGAAATGACAATGACCTTTTTGAAGGGAGGAAAGAGACACTAGAAACATGTTAAGCCGACATAAGGGAGTATCAGCTCCACTTTTAAAAATAGGGCCAAGGCCCTATTTTTTATTTAGTCTCTTACTCTTTCCTTGCCTACTAAAAACTTAATACAATATAATCCTGCTAATGCCACTAAGCCGTAGACGATTCTACTTAGAAAGGCATCCGTGCCCCCAAACAAATTAGCTACTAAGTCAAATTGGAAAAGTGCTACCAATCCCCAATTTAGGGCCCCTATAATTACCAGAATTAATGCTGCAGTATCCATGATTTCACTCCTTTTGTTGGTTTATAGTCGATATCAGTAATGTAATAATTATCCACTACTCGGAACTTATTATCCCCTTTTTTATCTAAAATAATCTTTTACTTTGCTTGACGAAATAAGACGACACGAAAGAACCGTCTCTATGTATTGATTTTATCTTACTAAATTGTAAGAATTTTGTTCATCCTATTGTAAGATTCATGCTGTACAATGAATATACAATAGAAACGGGAGGTTTTGAAATGGAAGTTGTAAGAATAGAGGGTTTAGCCAAAAGTTATGGCAAGAGCAATACAAAAGTAGAGGCACTAAAAAATATAAATCTCACAATAAATGAAGGAGAGTTTGTAGCCATAGTAGGGGCCAGCGGTTCGGGAAAATCTACTTTGTTACATTTATTAGGGGGAGTAGATAAACCTACCAGCGGGAAGGTCTTTATAGATGGTATAGATATCTATGGCCTCTCGGAAAGAGAGTTAGCTTTATTTAGAAGACGAAAGGTAGGCTTTATCTTTCAATTTTATAATCTAGTGCCTGTACTTACCGCAGAAGAGAATATGCAATTGCCTATGCTATTGGATGGAAAAAAGATAGAAAAAGAAAAGTTTGAGGAATTGGTAAGTATTTTAGGCTTAGAAGAAAGAAGAAAACACCTTCCCAATCAATTGTCCGGAGGACAACAACAAAGGGTGTCCATAGGAAGGGCTCTGGCTTACAACCCATCTATCCTATTGGCCGATGAACCTACAGGGAATTTAGATAGTAAAAATAGTAAGGAAATCATAGACTTACTTAAAATTTCGGTAAAAAAATACAATCAAACCTTGGTCCTCATTACCCATGATTTAAATATTGCTTCCCAGGCTGATCGGGTGATTACCATAGAGGATGGCCTATTAGTAAAAGATGAGGTGATCAATAGTGAAAAACTATAAACAAATCACCTATAGATACCTAAAGGGGCAAAGGAATAGAACCCTTCTGACCATTTTAGGGATCATTTTATCGGTGGCCATGATCTCTGCCCTGGGGACCATTATTGTATCTGCTAGGGGGGCCTTGATTAAAGAGGCCATAAGGGATAATGGCTCTTATCATGCCAAGATTGAACATCTCCAAAAAGAATCCTTAGATAAAGTCAAAAGCCATGTAGGAGTGGAAAAAGTAGGGATAAGTAAGGCCATAGGGGCTGGAGTGGTCAAAGAAACTACTCAAGGAGAAAGGGAGGACTATGGGGTAAATATGCCCTATAGATATATTGACCTCCAAGGTTATGACAATGAAGCGCTGAAAATGCTTCCCTTTAATCTAAAGGAAGGTAGGTTTCCCATACATTCCGATGAAATCGCCATAGAATACTGGATAGCCGATTATTTTGACAAAGAAGTAAAAATAGGAGATAAAATTAACCTAACCTTGGGAAAAAGAAGCTCTATTCGTGAAAGTCAAGAGGGAGAGCCGGAAGAAACCTTTGAAAAAACAGGAGAAAAAGAATATACAGTGGTAGGGTTCATCAAGCCAAATTATGTATGGCCGAAAGAGCTTGTGACCAAAGGCATTACAGGGATAGATCAAAATACTCCCCGAGAGGGAGGATACAACGCCTATGTCCAAGTGCCTGATATCAAAAATGTGCAGGAAAAGATAGAATCCATTGGGAAAGATGTAGGGACAAACCCTGAAAATATTGATTATAATAATCGGGTACTTAGACTCTATGCAGAAAGTGTAGTGGACACCTTTAATAAGTCCATAATCGGCATATTAATCTTTGTGGTATCTTTAATCGTGATATCTACAGTAGCAGTGATCTACAATGCTTTTAACATTTCTGTCTTAGAAAGAGTATCTCAATTTGGACTCCTTCGCTCTGTTGGGGCTACTCCGAAACAAATCAGGGGTATTGTACTAAAGGAAGCGGGTATATTAAGTGCTATTGGCATTCCCATAGGGCTATTTTCAGGGGTGCTGGCTATGAAAATTGTATTTTATATCATTGGCCTTTTAAAATCTGATATTCGCTTGATTAACGATATGGAAATTACTATTTCAGCAACTGTATTTTTGATCAGTACCTTTGTGGGCTTAATCACTGTGTTTTTATCTGCTATAGGTCCGGCCAGAAAGGCAGGGAAGGTTTCCCCTCTAGAAGCGGTGAGAAATACAGGAGATTTAAAAAAGGAGAACCTCAAAAATGTTCGAAGTTTCCCTTTCATTCGAAAGATTTTAGGAGTAGAAGGGGAAATTGCCCATAAAAATCTTAGAAGAAATAGAAAGAGATTTATCATTACGGTATTTTCCATGGTCATTAGCATAGCCTTATTTATCACCTTCTCTACCTTTTCAGATTTCATGTTTAAGATTGGGGCTGTAGGAGGAGAGGAAACCGGAGATTTTTCAGTAGCTGGCTATATGAAGGGAAATGAAGATGAAATCTATAGCAAGTTAAAGAATATGGAGGAAGTAAAAAGAGTATATAAGATGATTACTCTATCCGGTAGTGCATTACTGGAAGATAATCAAATCAATAAAAAGATAAAGGAGATAAATCCCCATAATTTTACCGAGAAAAAAGGTGACCGTACAAAAGTACCTAATGTAGACATATATACCATTGGGGATGATAACCTTGAGGTACTAAAGGGGGTATTAAACAAAGGAAGTATAGATAAGGATCTTTTAAATAAGGAAAAGGGCGTATTGGTTATTAACAATACCTATAGCTATAAGGAAAATTCCAATGCTCAAGTCTTGTTGGAAGGATACCATGTAAAGGTAGGAGATAAAATCCCCTTTGCCTCCTATAACGCCGAGGGGGAAGAGGTAGACTATCAAGATCTTACCGTAGTAGGGGTATTGGAAAAGGGCATTTTGGATAGGGAGTATAATTATAATGCAAGTCTAGCGATCATTACTACAGAGGAAGTATTTGAACAGATTGTTAAAGATGCTTCTCTAGGCGAGCAACAGGATCAATATGTGAACATGAATATAGAATTAAGCGGGAAAGGCAATAGGGAAAACGTCACCACCTATTTAAATGAGCTAGGGAACACCATGCCAGGATTTAATTTTACAGATTATCTAGAACATGCCAAAGAAGCTAGAACTATGACGATTATTATGAGCATCTTCCTCTATGGCTTTGTCACCCTTATTGCGCTCATTAGTGCCATCAACATCATCAACACCATCAGTACCAACATCATCCTCAGAACCAAAGAAATTGCCATGATTAAGGCGGTGGGTATGACCCAAGGGGGCATAAAACGGATGGTGGCCTTTGAAAGTCTATTTTATGGATTGTACGCTACACTCATTGGAGGCACCCTAGGAGTAGGACTATCCTACATCCTATTTAGACTGGTCATCGGTATTAGCGAATTTCAGTATAAACTACCCTGGGAAAATGTCGTTATCGCCTGTGTAGGGGCAGCCATTATTGCTTTGCTATCTGGCATATATCCCTTAAAGAGAATCAACAATAAAATTATTGTAGAAAGTATGAAAGAGGATTTCTAAGGAAATCCTCTTTTATTACGTGATTTAAGAAAAATACGTCCTAGAATATACCGCTTATTATGAATAGGAACAGCTGGGGGAGTTAAATTCCGATTTGCCCATGTTTGAGCCCAAGAGTTTGTAAATTCGCTATATAGGTACCGTCAAAAACTCGCTACGCTCAGACACTTGACTTAAAGCGCCTATCTAGCTTCATTAACAAACTCTAAGTCTCTTCACAAAGCAAAATCTCCATTTAACTCCCCCAGCTGACACATAAATAGTGCGTCGTAAAAAGTGGCTGTCATGCTGAGGGAAACGAAGCATCTTATGTTTGTCTTTTGGGTCTAAGATCCTTCGCTAACGCTCAGGATGACAAGCCTTTTTATAACGCACTATTTACAGTTCAGCTGGATTAGTTAAATGGAGACTTGACGTAGTGTAGGGGTTTAGAGTTTGTTAATGTAGCTGGAAGCGTTTTAAGTCAAGTGTTTGAGCAAAGCGAGTTTTTGACGCTGCTGAAAGCAAATTTTACAAACTCTTACCCCAAACGTAGCAAGTCAGAATTTAACTAATCCGGCTGTTCCTATCATGAAAAGAAGGGCAGTCTACGACGCATTTATCTCCAATAATGCAATCATTTAAGCCTAACCCTCCTTTATTTGGATTTCTTATCTCTAAAGACTTCAAATAAACATAAAAACCTATGAAAGGAATATATTGTAATACAGGGAAACATTGTGTCTTCAATAAAAAAGACTAAACTAATCTATTGTACTCGCTGATTTTAATAAGCCCAATAGATTAAATTCATGCTGTTGTATTAGAGGGAGGGAAAAAAATGGCTTCATCCTATGAAAGAAAATTTATATTTCTCACATCAGAAGACAAAAACTATGCCATGACACCTAGTCAGCCACTTAAAGGACATATTGAAATAGAAAGAAGACAACAACAGGTTAACTTCAAGGTATTTGTAGACAATGTAAAACCAATGGAGTATGAAATTCAACTTCTAACAATTCAGGGAATACCTGCAAGTCTAGGTTATTTAAGGGTAGAGGATACAGGAAAGGCACAGGGGCAATATAAAGCTGCTGCACCCAATATAATGGGGACAGGGTTATCTCTTCAAGATTTTGGAGTAATTTTGGTGAAGGACGCAGAAAGCACCCAAAGAGCAACTGTACCTCTAGTGGGCTGGTTACAAAAAGAAAAATTTGAATTTAAAAAATTTATCAATAGTAAAAAACAAGAGAGACAAATAGTAGAATCCATAAAAGCAGAAGAAAAAGAAGTAAGAGAAGTTAAAGAAGAAATAGAAGATATAAGAATACCAGAAAAAGAAAAAATACCGGAGGAAGAACAAAGTGATTGGATAAAGGCAGAGCTTAATGAAGGATTAAAAGCAGAATGGGATTTAACTGAGGAAATAAAAAACAAAGAAATAGGGGAACCTAAACAAGAAGAAAATATAGAACCAGAACAAGACATAGAACAAGTAAAGGAAGATCATGAAGAAATTTTAGAAGAGGCAAAGGAAGTAGAAGACAAAAAAGAAAAGCCTCAAGAAACTATAGAATGGGAAGAAAAAAAAGAGGAGGAAAAAGATACTTCCATCAAAGAAGAGCCAGTAAAGGGAGAGGAAAAAGCATCCTCTCAAGCAAAACTAGAGGATGAGTATTGGGTAGACTTTGAACAGAATTCACCCCAGAGTACTCTGTACCACGATGATGACAAAAAAATCAATATTGCTTCACCCTATCATTTTACCAATGAAAATTTAGATAAATTAGATAAAATTATCAAACCCTTTCAGCCCTTCGAACCAGAATTAGAAGACCATCGTTGGTGGAGAGTTATTGGTCATGAAAGAGAGCTAGAGGTATATTACTTATTTTATAATGGATCTTTTGTTCCATTGATGTATCCCTATATGCAATACCGAAATGTTGGAGAAAAATATATCAAAGAGCCCAATCCTTGGATATTCGGCGTTACCTATGCTGACTATCGTGGGGAGAAAAAACTTCAATACTATGTCTATGGCATATTAGGAAGATTTTATATCCAAGAACAACCCTTTCAAGGTAGTACAGGATTTTTATATTGGCATCCTTTAAAAGGAAATAAAAGGGAACAAGGAGCCTTAGGCTATTGGCTATTATATATTGATGCTAGAACAGGAGCAGTAACTGTGCCTCACCGACCTACTATGCCTCCAGTGGGTAGATTTTAAAAAATGGAAAAAACTTATAGGATAACTTCTTCCTCCCTTTAGCACACTAATACTAGCTGGGTTAGATATAATCTAGTGACTAGATAAAGGAGGAAAAAGATATGAAGAGAGTAGTTCTTTTAAGTATTATTTTCCTATTGGTTGGTAGTTTGATTGTAGGTTGTGCACCTGCCAGGAGAGTAAACCCTGACAACAATGTACAAAATGCACCTAATAATCAAAGAAATGCTAACCCCGACAATATGATTCCCAATAATCAAGACAATGTAACACCAAGAGATAACACTACTGTGCCCAACAACACCCCAAGAAACAATACTACAGAAAACAATGTTTCAGGGGATGATACAGCCAGAGCAAGGCGAGTAGCCGATGTGGCTAAAGATGTGGATGGAGTAAGGGATGCTACAGTAGTAGTGAATGGGAATACAGCTTATGTAGGGATAGACATAAATGCCAATATCCAAGACAATGCAACCGACCAATTAAAGGAAAGAGTTGGCGATATCATCAAAGATAAAGAAGCTACCATTAATAGGGTTTATGTATCTGCGGACTCCGATACGGTAACCAGATTGAAAGATGTAGCGAGAGATGTTGAAAATGGAAGACCTATTTCTGGGTTTATAGATCAACTAACAGAAATGTTTAGAAGACCAGCTCCAAGTGTGCAATAAATAAAAGAGTAAGAAAGTGCTCCTACACCAGGGGTGCTTTCTTACTCTTTTCACATGTACCTTTGTCTGCGCATATAATATACTACAAAGTTTCTATGCCTAAGGGACAAAGGAGAGAAGACTATGGGACAAGAAAAAATAAAAATAGATGTATATTACCGAGAGAAAAAGAAGATTTGTTCCACTAATTTAGAGGAACAAATCTTAAATATACTTGCCTTTGACATAAAAGAACATTTTCATATAGAAGTTTTGAAAGCCCACGCCATCATGATACGTACCTATCTTTTTAAAAAAATGAGGCGATTTGATGGAAGAGGTTGTGCATTGCATCCCCAGGCGGATATATGTAATGATCCCAACCATTGTATGGGATGTATAGAGACAAAGGATATACCAAAGGACATAAAAGAGCCCTTGGAAACTGCCATAAAAGATACTGCCCATAGGGTGATCACTTTTGGAGGCAGTTTTATTCATCCTTATTACCATCATACCTGTGGTGGAGCTACCCAAAATGCCGAAAACTTTCTAGGCAATACTATCCGCTATACTCGTAAGGTATTGTGCGATCATTGCAAACATACATCACCCCATTGGCAAACTACCGTGGATATCTCCATAGAAGAAATGGAGAAACTTTTAAATGTAAGATTTCCCAAATCCACTCCCTTACAGGGAGCCACCGTATCCAATATCATTGATCAGGTGGAAAGAGACCAAGAGGGGAGAATTGTCAATATTAAAATAGGGGATAAATGGATGAAAGGAACAGAAATTCAACAAAAATTAGGCTTACCTTCCTCAAGATTTGGTTGGCAACCTACAAAATTTAGATTTTATGTTCAAGGAAAAGGACATGGACTGGGATTGTGCCAGTATGGAGCGCAAAAACTGGCCCTAGATGGGATGAAGGCAGAAGAAATTCTCAAATATTATTTTACCGGCATACAGATTGAGAGAATTCCACAATGGAGTATAAATATGCCATTACAGGGCAAGATAATCCTAATTGATCCAGGACATGGTGGAAAAGATAAGGGGATTTTCAAACAGAATGTTCAAGAAAAGGATAGGAATCTAAAAATTGCCCTTCACCTAGAAAAAATCCTAAAGGAAGCGGGCAGTACAGTAGTTCTCACCCGCACAGAGGATAAATATGTTTCCTTGGGACAACGCTTAGCCATCAACAATAAACTACATCCCCATTTTATGCTCAGCATTCACGGCAATGATAATCCTGCCATAAAGTCAACGGTGAATCAAATCTATATTTACCCAGGAGATGAAGAAGCCTACCGATTGGGACAAAACATTATCAGTGAATTCAAGGACAATGGTCTGGACGTACAGGAAATCATAGAAGGAGATTTGTTTTTAACCAGAGAAAGTAAAAATAGTACTTTAATCTTAGATATAGGGTATTTTTCTAGCCAAGAGGACTATGGGGCTAAAATAGCCACTTGCATTTATCATGCCCTTCTAAGCTATTGGACAATAGATAAAGCCTAAAAATAGAGGATATATTAAGAATATGGAAAGTAATAGGGGAAAAATTACCCTAAACATGGTTTTTTTTTATTGACAATACTTTGTACCAATTGATATAATATAAAATTTTGACAAAATAAACAATCCATGGTATAATCATACATGGTAAGAGATAAGGATGGTGATAAAGTGGAGGAAAGAAAAAATTCACTTCATAAAATCAAACAAGACTTAGACGGTTATGTTGGACAAAGAGTAAGATTAAAGGCCAATAAAAGTCGTAAAAGGACTTATGTGCGTGAAGGTATTATAGAACAAACTTATCCTAGTATCTTCGTCATTGCTATTGATGAAGAGAGGATGTCACCAAGAAAAATATCTTTCTGCTATTCTGATATTTTAACAAACAATGTAGAATTAACTCTTTGTAAAGATAACAAAGTCATTCAATGTGGATAAAAATAGCTGCTTAGAGAAAGCAGCTATTTTTTGTTCTCTTTAAAGACTTATTCCTAAATAGAAGATAGTCCAATAGATTGTATTGTTATTACAACGATAAATATTATAAGTGCCATTCATTTGTAATACATACATAAAGGGTTTATAGCTTTTTCCTAGAATTTTATCTATGTATAGGTTTGAAATAAATTAAATAAACTAAAAGCACAAGAGAGAGGAAATGGTTATCCTCAGGATATAGGAAAGTTGGTTTTTTACAGGTAAGAGGACCTTCCTATATAAAAACATAGAAAAGGAGAATTTTAATGACAAATAAAAGAGTTGTAGTTGCATTAGGTGGGAATGCTCTTCAAGATCCCGATAGACCACCAACATCGGAGGAACAGTTAATTGCTGCAAAAAATACAGCGGTAAGTATTGTTTCCCTAATCAAAGCAGGATATGATGTTATTCTTGCCCATGGAAATGGACCTCAAGTAGGAAGGATCGTACTAGCCAGTGAGTATGCTGCCGAAGTAACACCAGTCATTCCTTTCCCAGAGTGTGGAGCCATGAGCCAAGGATACATTGGTTACCATCTGCAACAAGCCATTCAAGAAGAACTTAGAAAACAAGCAGTGGACAAGCCAGTGGCATCTATTGTTACACAAGTATTAGTGGATAAAGAAGATCCCGCTTTCCAAAATCCTACTAAGCCTATTGGTGCTTTCTATTCTGAAGAAGAAGCAAAACAGATAGAAGAGGAAAAAGGATATGTTATGGTAGAAGATGCGGGTAGAGGGTATAGAAGAGTAGTGGCCTCCCCAAAACCAGTGGATGTAGTGGAAAAACAAGCCATTAAAACACTAGTAGATGGTGGAATATTAACGATTGCAGTTGGTGGTGGCGGTATTCCAGTGGTTCAAAAAGAAGATGGCAGCTTAGAAGGAATTCCAGCGGTTATTGATAAAGACTTCGCTGCAGAAAAACTAGCTGAGATTATGGATGCAGATACTCTAGTTATTTTAACAGGAGTAGAGCAAGTGGCCATTAACTTCAACAAACCAAATCAAAAATCTTTAGACAAAATCAACTTACAAGAAGCTCAGACATATATAGAAGAAGGACATTTTGCACCTGGTTCTATGCTACCAAAGGTAGAGGCAGCTATGGCCTTTGCCAAATCAAAACCAGGTAGAAAAGCCATTATCACCCTTCTAGATAAAGCTGTAGAAGCATTAGAAGGACAAACAGGAACAACGATTGTAGAAGGCTAAAAGAAAATAAAAAGATAGAAGACAAAAAAAGGAAGGGCTGCAGCTCTTCCTTTTTTACCTGCGTTTTTTTATATGTCCTTTATCTCAAATCTCCTCTCATTTTCCCATAATCTAAATTTCTTGTCATTTTTTCTCTACAGGCTTAATAAGAATATTAAAGTAGCAAACATATTTAGGGCCATTAGACTATATCTATATAATAAAGAGCTATCCATATGGGAAGGAGGAAATGAAATGCCTTTAGAATTAGTGAAGGAATATCTTGAGGTGGATCAAGAAGTAAAAAGATTTACAACTCAAACCATGATAGAAGAGAGCGTGGTTGTTCCTGATTATAAGCCAGATATGGAAAAGATTTTATCAGTAAGAGGGAATATCCATGTAAATAACAAAGTGGTGGAAGGCAACAAATTTTATGTGGAGGGTGTAGTAGACTGTCATATCATGTATCAAACCCAAGAAGAAGGGGCAAAACTTCAACAGATCAGTGTAGATGTACCCTTTAGCCATTGGATTGAAGTAGAAAATGAAGGCGATATTCAATCCATCATTCAAACCAATATCGAATATATTGATCATCAATTGCTCAATACAAGAAAGCTGGATATCCGTGGAGTCATAGGAATTCAAGGAAAACTTGTAAAAAAAGAACAATATCCATTGCTTATCAATATAAAGGGGTTAGAGGATATGCAAATGTTGCGCAATTGGGTAAAAGTGACTACCGTTGCAGACAAAGTCAATGACCAATCCATGGTGAAAGACCAAATTGATCTGGGAGAAAATATGCCCGCTATTGTAGAAATTATCAAAGCCCAGGCAAAAGTCCTAGAGAAAGAAATAAAACTTGGGGATGATCGCATAATGGTCAATGGGTCCATAGAAGTAGAGATCCTCTACATAGGTGAGGAAGATGGAAATCAAACCATTGAATACGTCCAACATGAAATGCCCCTTGCCCATTTTGTAGAAAGCCCTGGTATACATCCTGATATGCAATATCAGCTAAGCTTTAATGTGGAAGATATTTTAACCCATATGAATGCAGATGATGAGGGAAAATTTAGTTTAATGGATGTAGAGGTTCTCGTAGGAATGACAGGGACTTTATATGAGACTCACGAAATAGAAAGCATAGTGGATGCCTATAGCCCAAGCATCAAAACGGCTTTGCAAACAGAGAAAATCTTTGCCCACGAAATGATAGATAATCTTATGGCCCAAGCTACAGTAAAAGGAAAGATAGAAACCCCTATAGAAAAAGAAGAAATTGAAAACATTCTTTCGGTAGGGGGCAAGGTAAAGGTATCTGATGCCCAGAGAGTAGAAGATAAGTGGATTATTGAAGGGGTTGTCGATACAGAGGTTTTATATAAAGTAGTGGCAGAGGGAGAGAACTATGAAAGTGCACAGGCTGAGATTCCCTTCCAACATGAATTCCATGTGGAAGAAGTAGCAGACGTCTTTGGAGATGTATTCACCAATATTCGTCATATGAGTTATCAAGTAGTAGGCCCAAATGAAATAGAAGTAAAAATGGTCTTAGATATTCAAAGTCAATTATTTAAGCCGGTAACCGTATATGCCATTAGTGAAATTGAGGAATTGCCTTTAGAAGAGGAAGAAGAATCTAAAGATGCAAAAATCAATGTGTATTTCAAACAGCCTAGCGATAGCCTTTGGGAAATTGCAAAAAGATATGGTGTGACCATAGAGGATGTATTGAAACAAAACGATATTAAGGATCAAGATCAAATCCCAAACTATGCTCCGATTATCATTTCAAAAAAGAGTCAATATATGTTAAAATAAAGGAAAATAGGATGTAGGGAGCGTCCCCTGTGACGGTCCCTTTCTCGTTTACCTTATCCTCCTCAATAAGTTATTTATTTTACATGAATACTTTGGTATAATAAGTAGGGATTGTATACACATAATAAATAGGTTGGTGCGAAAATGAATCATAAGAAGATGAAGACCAGAGCCAAGATTAATTTGACTTTGGACGTATTGGGTAAAAGAAAAGACAACTACCATGAAGTGGAAATGATTATGCAAAGCATAGACTTATTTGATGAGATGGAATTTATTTCAAAGAAAAAGGGGATAACTATCTATTGTCAACATTGTGAAGTTCCCATAGATGAAAGCAATATAGTATATAGAGCGGCAAAACTACTTAAAGATGAATACAAGATAGACAAGGGTATAGATATATTCATACATAAAAACATTCCCGTAGCGGCAGGACTAGCAGGAGGGAGCAGCAATGGTGCGGGCACCCTGCAGGCATTAAATGAATTGTGGCAATTGGATTTACCCTTGACCAAATTAATGGAATTGGGAAAAAGAGTTGGTGCAGATATTCCCTTTTGTTTATTGGGAGGGACAGCCCTTGCCCAAGGCATTGGAGAAAAACTACAATCTTTACCCCCACTGCCTTCCAATTGGTTAGTGTTGGTAAAGCCTCCTATTTCAATTTCTACTGCCTGGGTATATAAAAATCTCAAAATAAATAGGCATACCCAGCACCCCGACACAGCTAGAGCCATCCAAGGGATAAAAGAGCAAAATATAGATAAGGCAATCCCTTATTTTTATAATATATTAGAAGATGTAACCATACCGGCCTATCCGGAAATTAAAGCCATTAAAAAAAGGCTAGAGGAGCTGGGAGCAAAGGGTGTGTTAATGAGCGGTAGTGGACCCACTGTTTTTGGATTTTGCAGAGATGAAAAAGAGGCCCAATCTATTTGCCGCACACTAAAAAAAGAATATAATGAGGTCTTTATAGCCAAAACTTATGATGAGGAGGTTGAAGCAGAAGATGAATAATCAAAAAGAATCCCTAATGGAAACAAAACTAGACAATTATAAGCCCTTGAGGGAAATTGTATTTCAATCCATGAGAGAAGCCATTGTCAAAGGTGATTTGGAACCAGGAAAACGTTTAATGGAAGTACAATTAGCAGAACAAATGGGAGTAAGCAGAACACCTGTAAGAGAAGCCATCAGACAATTAGAACTAGAAGGCCTAGTGGTTATGGTGCCTAGAAAGGGTGCCTATGTCGCTGGATTATCCATGAAGGATGTTATAGAGGTATTAGAAATCAGAGCCGTATTAGAGGGCTTAGCTGCAGACTTGGCTGCCAAAAGAGCTACAGATGAAGAAATCACAAGACTTTCCCAAGTATTGGAAAAGTTTACAGAATACGCAGAGAAAAAGGATGTTCAAGGACTGATTGACCAAGACGTAGCCTTTCATGATGTAATCTATGGGGCTGCTAGAAATGAAAGATTATTGCAACTGATTAGTGGTTTAAGGGAACAAGTCCAGCGTTTTCGTGTTATGTATATCTCTCAGTTTGATCATGCTATGGATCTTGTAAAGGAACACAAAAAAATTGTGCAGGCTATTTCCACCAGAAATGGCGAGCAAGCAAGAAAGTTAGCCCAGGGTCATATCAGCAATGCAGAATATTATATGACAAAAGAAATAGATGAGAATGTAGAGGAATAAGGGCCAAGGTTGGGAAGGATGGATAAGGATGAAAGCCTTAATTTTAGCAGGTAGTAAGGGAAACAAAACGCCCCTATTAGGTTATACCAATAAAGCACTATTACCCATAAGGGGAAAGATAATGGTACAATACATTATAGATGCCTTAAGGGGAAGTGCCTTTATAGATGGTATAGCCATTATAGGGGATGAAAATGCATTAGCGAGGGAAATTCAGATAGACCCAGATAAGGACATCATACTTCCTGAAAAAGAGCAAATGATAGACAATGTAGTCAAAGGACTAGAGCATTTTCAAAGAGAGGATAAAGTGCTAATTATCACGGCGGATATCCCCTTTATTACCCCTGCTGCCATTGATGACTTTATTAAAGCTTCTTTGGATTCCAAGGGAGATTTAACCTATCCTATTATTTCCAAGGAAGCCCAGGAGGAAGCTTTTCCCCAAATGAAGCGGACCTATATTAAACTCAGGGAAGGCACCTTTACGGGAGGCAATATGTTTCTGGTCAATCCTGCCATAGTGGATCGTTGCATAGATATGGCTAGATATATGATGGAACACCGAAAAAAACCTTGGAAAATGGCCAAAATGTTAGGAATAAGCTTCTTGGCTAGACTTTTAATGGGCACCCTTACCCTAAAAGGTCTTGAAAAAAGAGTAGCCCATCTTCTCAATATCGAACCCAAAGCCATTATTTCTTCCTACGCAGAAGTGGGCAATGATGTAGACAAACCTTCTGATGTAGAATATGCAGAAAAATATTTATCCCTTCTTCATCATAAATAAAGAGAGATCTTAAACAAAATACCAAAGGACGTCTTTGCAGATAGTGGCTATCATACCAAAGGAATGATTGGTAGACCCGCTACTGCAAGTAAGAAAGGTGTATTTTATTTAAGATGCTTCGTTAAATTAGTACAGGCAAAAGATTGCCTGTATTTTTTTTGCTTTAAAGGTAAAAATAGAAGTTAACCCTGTATTGTATGTAGGAGGAATAAGACAATGGGCAAAGTGTTAGATACCATTAAGGGAATGTATTCATTTTACACGATGGTTTTACTTGTAGGATGTGGTTTTTTTACTTTTTATGTTGACCAAAAAATAATGTTGAAAAAGGATTTAAAAAAAGAAGCAAAGGTTACCAAAGTAGTAGGGTTGATCTATATTATAGGTGGAATTTTATCCTATCTTATATTTGCTATTTTCGTATAAAAGGAGGGAACGGTTTTTATGAAAAAATTGGGAAGACAAAAAACAACGGAGAAAAAACAAAAGGAGTTTATACCTGTTTCTCTTCTATTAGATGAGAATATGAAAACCTTGAAAAACATATTTCAGGATTGTAGCGATGTGGTCTATAGAGAATTTCGTTTAGGCCAAGAGCAAGAACAAAAAATGTTTATTGTTTTTCTAGATGGAATGATCAATCAGGACGTGATAGAGGAGCATATCCTAAAGTCCTTAATGTTGGACGCGAGACGTACTCCACCTGCTTTAGAGGAAGTAAAGGAGAAAATGTATGAGCTAATATTAGAGGGTGGCCTTTCTGCAGCCGATGTAAAGGAAAGCGACAATCTAGATGAAGGAATACTAGGAGTATTATCAGGAGATACCATTATCTTTATAGACGGTATAGATAGATTTTTGATTACATCTACTAAGGGATGGCCTACTAGGGGAATAGATGAACCCAGTAGTGAATCAGTTATCAGAGGTGCCCGGGAAGGTTTTGTAGAGACCTTTAGGGTAAATACCGTCCTTTTAAGGAGGAAAATAAGAGACCCAAAATTTAAAATAAAAAGTATGCAAATCGGTAAGCGTTCCAAAACCGATATCGGTATTGCGTATATAGAGGATATTACCAGGACGGATATTCTTCAGGAAGTAGAAAAACGCTTGGAAGCTATTGATATTGATGCCGTTTTAGAAAGTGGATACATTGAACAATTGATAGAAGATAGTTGGATTTCTCTTTTTCCCCAAATTCAACACAGTGAGAGACCGGACACAGTGGCCGCTGCCCTCTTGGAAGGAAGGGTAGCCATTATTATTGACAATACCCCCTTTGTGTTGGTGGTACCAGTGACCTTAAATACATTTTTACTATCCTCGGAGGATTACTATGAAAGATGGTGGGTGGCCAATTTTGTTCGTTGGGTTAGGATGGGCGCAGTGGTAATTTCCTTTCTTTTACCTGCGGTTTATATAGCTATTGCTTCCTATCATCCGGGGATCATCCCTAGTCAATTAGCCATATTTATTGCAGGCACTAGGGAAACTGTACCCTTTCCAGTATTTATGGAAGCCTTACTTATGGAATTCACCTTTGAACTCTTAAGAGAAGCAGGGGTAAGACTTCCTAGTCAGATGGGGTCTACCATAGGTATAGTGGGCAGTTTAATCATTGGGCAAGCTGCTGTAGAGGCAGGACTGGTCAGTCCTATTATGGTCATTATCGTGGCGGTGACGGCTATTTCATCCTTTGCCATACCTAGCTACAACTTGAGTATTAGTTTTCGACTATTACGCTTTACAGCCATGGCCGCCGCAAGTTTTTTAGGCCTTTATGGTTTGATCTTGGTGGTCATATTGGTATTGGTACATTTGGCTTCCTTGACAAGCTTTGGCGTGCCCTATCTCATTCCCCTAGCTCCCTTTAAATCGTCAGAAATAAAGGATACCCTTGTCAAGGCTCCCTTACTTTCGATGAAAAACAGACCAGAATATACTGCGGGAGGAGATAAAAAAAGAATGGGGGATGGGCCTAGGGAAGAAGGGGGTCAGGAAGAAATCAATCAACCCCCTCAGGGAAAAAATTCTGTCCAAGATCAAGGGATGGATACCGATAAAAACCCTCTAAAAAAATTCATAAAACCTATAAAGCTTACAAAAGAGAAAAAGAAGGGAGGAGAGGATGATGGACAACAATAAAATAAAGATTTCCTCACTGCAATTAGGTATCCTGATCGTAGTAACCATCATGGGGGTAGGGATATTGGCTGTGCCTAGAATCGTTGTACAAGATGTTGGCTCAGACGGTTGGCTGCTGATTTTAATTGGGGGAGGGTTTAGTCTAATCGCTACTATGATTATCCATGCTTTAGGAAGTAGATTCCCGAATAAGCAGTTTTTTGACTATACTACAGAGCTCATAGGAAAACCTCTAGCCAGCATTGTGGTGATAGTGTATACCCTATATTTCATCCCTATTTGTGCCTTCATTATTAGAATCTTTGGAGAGGTATTGAAGATGTATTTATTACCTCGGACGCCTATTGAGGTGATTATCATAACCTTTTTATTGGCATTAGCCTATTTAATCAGGCAGGGACTGGAAGCCATTGTGAGATTCTATGAGATTATGTTGTTTTTAATGATCATACCCTTTTTATTGTCCTTACTTGCCGGTACCTACAAGGTCGATTACACGAATTTACTTCCCGTGTTTCAATCATCCCCCTTAGACATGATGAAGAGCAGTCTTCAGCTTTTTCTAAGCTTTCTAGGTTTTGAATCTGCTCTGTTATTTATACCCTATGTGGCAGATCATAAAAACACCAAAAAGTCTATGATTATTGCAATCTCTTTTGTTACGGTTATCTATCTTTTTACCACAATGCTTGTTATCTCCACCTTTGGAGTGGATGAAACTGGCCAATTAATATGGCCCTTAATGTCCTATGTGAAAGCTATTGAAGTGCCCGGCTCCTTTATTGAGCAATTGGAAGGAATTATTATGACCATTTGGGTATTTTTTGCCTATACCACCTCTTCCACTCTTTATTTCTCAGGGAGCATAACCCTAAGTAAATTGACCGGGGTAAAGGATTATAGAGTCTATGTCATGTTGATCTTACCCATTATTTACATATTAGCTCTGCTACCAGGGAATATAGCAGAGGTCTACGATTGGGACAGTAGGGTATCCATTTACTTGGGTGCCACTGTAGCCTTTATTATTCCCCTTCTTCTGCTGGTGGTATCAATCCTTAGAAAGAAAGGAGAAAAGACCCATGGCTAAAAAGATATTGATGCTACTATTGGTTTGTTTACTGCTATTGAATACTGGATGTTGGGACAAACAAGATATTGAAGAACGAGCCCTTGTTTTAGGTATCGCCTTTGATAAGCCCCCAGAGGAAGAGCTAGCAAGACAAAGAGAGAATGCCTCAGAACCAGAGCATTTTTCTCCTCGTTATAGTATCACCTATATTCATCCCTTAGCCAGTACAGTAGTTGGTAAGGGGGCTGGGGAGGACACATTTTCCTCTATGACCATTACCACCAGAAGTCCTAAGGAAGCCGAAAGGGAAATGAATACCAGAATAGATCTACAATTGTTCTTTGGACATACCGATTTGATTTTGTTTGGAGAAGATGTTTTGAAAAATGAAGAATATATGAAGGAAATGATGGACTATCTCCATAGAAACCAAAATATTAATTGGGATGCCAAGGTGGCAGTAGTGCAGGGAAGAGCCAAGGATGTCTTTGAGATGAAACCCACAGGGGCAAATTTATTGGTCCCTTATGTTGTGGGGATTATGGAAAATAGAAGAGTATCCTCTAAGGTTTCCCATGTAACGCTAACCCAAATGCTGACTGAACTAGGGCAGAGGGGCACGGTTGTTCTCCCCAAAATCAACCTAGGAAAGGATGAAGTTAAAGTAGAGGGAGCAGCCATTATTCAAAACTTTAAATTTAGGGGTTATTTTACGGGTCAGGAGGCTAGGTCCTTGATGTTCTTAAAGGGGACTCTACAAGGGGGAGGCATTGTGACAAAATATGAAGACACCTTAATTTCCTATACCATAGTGAATAGCAAGCTAGAGAAGAAGTTGAAGACTACCGAAGATGGTCTCCAGATGATTTTCAAACTTAGGACAGAAGGTCAGTTAGATGAGGGTACCTATAATTTGGATTTGATGGACGATAAGCTGATTAAAACAATGGAGAAATCAGTGGCAGAGGAAATAACAAAGGATGCCATGGAGACCATTAAAAAGCTCCAAAGGGAGTATAAAGCAGATGTCATTCGGGTAGGAAGTTATATACAGAAATTCCATCCGAAGATATGGAAACAGGTGGAGAAGGATTGGGAAGAGGTATTTTCTTCCATGGATATTCAGGTGCAAACCGATGCAAGAATTCGTAGGGTAGGAGTAGTAGAGTGATTCTTCTCCAATATAGGTTTAAAATCATCTTCTTTTGTCCATACTTCAATTAAAAGGTAGAAAACAGGGGGAAAAGAAAATGAATAAAAAATATAAGGTATTGATGATGATTTGTACATTGGTAAGTATTTTATTGGTACAACAATTATTTTCTACAAATAAGGTACTGGCCAATGTAGATAGAGTAGAAGATTTAATGAAAAACTCTAAAGTACAATCCCAGGAGGAAATAGCTCAAAGTCTTATCCGCTTTCATGTGCTTGCCAATAGTGATTCTGATAGTGATCAAGAGGTAAAGGCAGTAGTAAGGGATGAAGTATTGAAAGAGATTGTGCCTTACCTGGAAAAGTCCCAGAGTTTAGAAGAAACCAGAAACATTATTGAAAATAATAAAGATAAAATGATAGAGGTAGCTACAGAGGTATTGAAGGAAAATGGGAAAGACTATGGAGCTACAGCTGCCCTAGGAAAATTTTCTTTCCCTACAAAATATTACGGACAATTTAGCTTGCCTGCAGGAACCTATGAGGCCTTTCGTATTGTATTGGGAGAGGGAAAAGGAGCTAATTGGTGGTGTGTGATGTTTCCACCTCTTTGCTTTATTCATGTAGAGGATACAGCCTCAAATACTGAAAGCGTAGAAGAGATGATAGAACCTGCCGCCCATGGTTTAGAGGAAGAGGATGAAGAAGAAGAGAGTATAGAGAAAGAACCAGAGGTAGAGGTAAGATGGAAGATTGTAGAGATTTTTCAATCTTTGTTTAAATAAAAAAAGTCAAGGACGGGGAGTCCTTGACTTTTTTGGGGATAAGGAAAAAAGGAAATGATTAGCCTTCAACATGATTGTTGTAATATATATATATCCCGCAATAAAGCAATCAAACATCTTTTCTAAGATAAATTAAAAAGAAAAGAATCTATTGAAAAGTGATAGAAATTATGTTTTAATGGATAAGTTAAAAAATGAAGGGAAAGAACATAAAAGAAAGATTTAACCACAGAGAAAGGGGGGACTATTTTGACAGAAATGGATCAAAATAAAACACCTTTGTTTGATGCTCTAAAGGCATACAATAAAAGCAAAGTCATACCCTTTGATGTACCGGGACATAAACATGGGGTAGGACTGCCAGAGTTTGCAGAATATGTAGGTTCTAAGGTATTAGAAATTGATGTTAATGCCATGGAATGTTTAGATAATATATGTAATCCTATAGGCGTTATCAAAGAAGCCACTGATTTAGCCGCAGCAGCCTATGGGGGAGATTATGCTTATTTTTTAGTCAATGGAACAAGCTCCGGAGTACAGGCCATGATTATGTCCTATTGTCATCCCGGGGATAAAATATTGATTCCCAGAAATGCCCATAAGTCTGCTATAGGAGGCATTATATTGAGCGGAGCTATTCCTATCTATATTCAGCCTGAGATTGATGAAAGAATCGGAATAGCCATGGGTATGAGCATGGAAAAGGTGAGAATAGCCATGGATGAACATCCCGATGCCAAGGCCATTTTTCTCATCAATCCCACCTATTATGGGGCCGTGTCTGATGTAAGAGAGATAGTAAAATTAGCTAAAAAACGGGATATGGCGGTATTAGTAGATGAAGCCCATGGTGCCCATATGTCCTTTCATCCTGAGCTACCCATAGGAGGTATACAGGTAGGAGCAGACATGAGTGCCATTAGCACCCATAAAACCGGAGGGTCCTTAACCCAAAGCTCTCTATTGGTATTAAACAATGAGAAGCTAGATGTACAGAAGGTCAAATCCATTATTAACCTTACTCAAACCACCAGTGCCTCTTATTTGCTCATGGCTTCTATTGATGTGGCAAGAAAACAACTCGCCATTAGAGGGGAAGAATTATTGGAAAAAGTATTAGAGCTTTCCCGTTATGGTAGAGATAAAATCAATGAAATCGGTGGTTATTATGCCTTTGGTAAGGATTTGATAGGCAATCCAGGAGTCCATGACTTTGATGAAACCAAACTGGGAGTTCATGTAAAAGAACTAGGATTAACTGGTTATGGGGTAGAAAGAATTTTACGATCAAAATATAATATCCAAGTAGAACTTGCAGATATGTACAATATATTGTGTATTATCTCCTTGGGGGACCGCAAAGAAAGTATAGATGCCCTTATTAATGCCCTAAGGGAGATAAAAGAAAAGTATGGAAAACCTGGAAGAGGAAAATCCATCATCACCCCGCCCCTTAAAAATCCTGAAGTCATTATCTCACCCAGAGATGCCTACTATAGCATTAAACGAGTAGTAAAACTTAGGGACTCCATAGGAGAAATCAGTGGAGAGTCGGTTATGGCCTATCCCCCAGGGATACCCGTAGTCACTCCAGGAGAAAAAATTACAAAAGAATTAGTGGAATATATAGAAGCTTTAAAAGCACAGAAAAGTATGCTCCAGGGGACAGAAGATCCCTATGTGGATTATATAAAGATTTTGGGAATGAACAGCTAAGAAAATTTAGCTGTTTTTTTCTGGGCATTTTTAAACAAATCCTTCTTTTAAGAATAAATAAGTCCAAGTTGACAAAAAATACTCTTATCCTAGATAAAGGAGGAGAACTTGGGTGAAAAAAAAATTAATTGCAATAGTGATGATCTCGACCTTAATTTTTGCCCTAGCCGGTGCCTATCTCAATGAAAAAATAGTGATGGCACAACAAAATGTTATTTACTATGGCAGCGATAGCAATTCAGTGAGACAATTGCAGCAAAAATTAAAGGATTGGGGATACATGAAGGATGGTACTGTAGACGGATCCTTTGGTTGGAAAACTGAACAGGCTGTAAAGGCTTTTCAGAAAAAACAGGGTTTAACAGCTGATGGAAAAGCAGGACAACAGACTTTAAATGCCATGGGTTTAGGACATTTAATAAAAAAAGCCCCCGCGAATACCAACTATCAAGCCAGTAGGGGAACCAGCAATAGGGATGAAGTCTATATATTAGCCCAGGCTATTCATGGGGAGGCCAGGGGTGAGCCCTATATCGGCCAAGTGGCAGTAGGGGCAGTTATTCTCAATCGGGTAAGGCATGCTTCTTTCCCTAATTCCGTAAGTGGTGTCATTTTTCAACCAGGGGCCTTTACGGCGGTGGCAGATGGGCAGATGTTTATGGCTCCCGATGAAAGTTCGCTTAAAGCTGCAAGGGATGCCCTAGCAGGATGGGATCCATCTAGTGGAGCGATTTATTATTATAATACTGCCAAGACTACCAATAAATGGATTTACTCACGCCCCGTTATCAAAACAATTGGTAAGCACGTTTTTGCCAATTAGAAAGGAGGGAAGACAATGAAAAATAGAAGGGTAATTACATGGTTACTTGTTCTAGCCGTAGCTGCTGCAGGATTATGGGGGTATAGGGAATATACCAATAAAAATAATTATCGAACATTTTTGGAAAATCAATATAAAAATGATTTTTATTCTCTGTTAAATTCCATGGAAAGTATTCAAACTTTATTGGCCAAGTCAGTAGTCAGCCAATCGGATGAACAAAGAGCATTAGCCTTGACAGAAGCTTGGAAATTATCGGATTTAGCCCAGATGAATCTCAATCGACTACCTATTAGCCATCTATCGCTTAACGAGACCTCTAAGTTTTTAACACAGTTAGGTGATTTTTCCTATTCCTTGGGAAAACAAAATATTAAAGGAGACGTCATGAGTCGAAAACAATGGGAAGATTTAGAAAGGCTACATAATAATTCCGGTTATATGGTTACAGCCTTACAAAAACTACACCAAGATATGACAGATCAGTCGGTACAATTTGGAAGCATAAGAGAGGAAGGCGGATTGACCCTAAGAAGAGTATCCGATAACGTCATTACAGAAAATCTTACTAGAGTAGAAAAGGAAATGATTACCTACCCTAAGATGATTTATGACGGCCCCTTTTCAGACCATCTTATAGATATAGAACCCAAAGCAATAAAAGGGGAGGGGCTGACAAGAAATCAAGGAGAAGAAAAGATTATAGCCTTCTTAGGTTCAGATAAAGTCGGTGAAATTAATCAATTAAGTCGAGGAGAAGGAGTAATTCATACTTATGGCTATGAAGTTGTACCGGCAGGAGAAGAGGGAGATCGAAGAATTTATGTAGAAGTCAGCAGAAAGGGTGGCCATGTGGTATGGATGATGGACAGTAGAAATATTGACCGGGTAGTATTATCTATGCCAAAGGCCTTAGAAAAGGCCCAAGACTTCTTAGAGGAAAAAGGTTTCAACAATATGGTACCTTCTTATTCTGAAAAATATAATGGAGTAGCTGTATTTAACTTTGCCTATGAGCAGGATGATGTTCTGATGTATCCTGATTTGATGAAAGTGCAGGTTGCCTTAGATGATGGGGAGATAATCGGTTTTGAGTCCCAGGGCTATTGGACCAGTCATGAAAAAAGAGATATCCCCACTCCAGAGATTTCATTACAAGAGGCAAAGGATAAGGTTAGTGAGCGACTAGATATCTTTAAAGAGCGCCTAGCCATTATTCCCACAGAAAGCAAAAAAGAAGTGCTGTGTTATGAATTTAAGGGAAACTTCCAGGGAGATACATTTATTGTATATATCAATGCCCTTACAGGAGAAGAACAACAGATATTAAAAGTGATCAATACCAATACTGGCGACTTAACGATGTAAAAGATGGGAGAGTTCTCTCCCATCTTTTACATTTCGGCTTTATTTGTCATATTTCTTTGTGATAGAATAATAGGTATAAAAGAGGCAGAACAGATGGGAAGGGGAAGGATAGTAATGGATAAAAAACAAACAGTGGCAGTGATTTTTGGAGGGCAATCAGGAGAACACGAAGTATCCCTTATGTCTTCTACCAATGTCATTGAGGCCATGGATAAAGATAGATATAATGTTGTCATGATTGGGATTACCAAAGAGGGAAAATGGATGATCTACAATGGACCTGTGGAAAAAATAAAGGATGGGCAATGGGAAAAGGAAGAGGAATATTTATTAGAGGACTTTTCTATCCAACATCCTATACTAAAAAAAATTGATGTGGTATTTCCCATACTTCATGGTCCCATGGGAGAAGATGGTACAGTACAAGGTCTTTTTGAACTTTTTAATATTCCCTATGTAGGATGTGGAGTGCTGGCCTCTGCTGTAGGTATGGATAAGATTTATACCAAAACCCTTTATGAAATGGCAGGCCTACCCCAAGGGCAATATCTTTTAATCATGAGAAGAAAATGGCAAGAGGAGCAAGAAAAAGCCATAGAAAAAATAGAGGGGAAATTAGATTATCCCATTTTTATCAAACCAGCTAACATGGGTTCCAGCGTGGGCATTACCAAAGCCCACAATAGAGAAGAGCTAATAAAAGGCATAGACCAAGCCGCCCAATATGATAGAAAAATTCTACTAGAAGAATTCATTGATTGTAGAGAAATAGAGTGTGCGGTATTAGGGAACGAAGAGCCTAAGGCTTCTATATTGGGAGAGATTATTCCTTCCAATGAATTTTATGATTATGAGGCTAAATATTTAGATGGAGATGGATCAAAATTATTGATGCCTGCTCCCCTTGATCAAGAAACCACAGAGACCATTCAGAAATTAGCCATTAAGGCCTTTAAGGCAATAGATGGTAGTGGATTAGCCCGGGTAGACTTTTTTGTAGAGAAAAATACAGGGAAAATATATATTAATGAAATCAATACTTTGCCAGGGTTTACCAATATCAGCATGTATCCAAAACTATGGGAAAATACCGGCATACCCTATTGCCAATTAATTGATAAACTTATTGAACTTGCCCAAGAACGTTTTGAAGATAAAAAGAACAGAGCTTAGAAGGACATATACAGATTTTGGAGTGCCTTATATTAAAGAGGAGAAAGAAAAGAAAGCCCTCTGACAAAATATGATAAAATATAAGCAACTATTGAAATAGTTGCTTGTTTTGTTTATGATTAAGAAAGGCAAAGAGGAAAACCAAAATCTTAAACCAAGATTCTTTACTATAGGTTTAAAGGGATATCCCATGATAGAGCCATCTTGAGGAGTTGGCGACCAAGGATATTTATTTTTCTATTGAGGACATGTTGGTGGAGAAAAGAATATTTTTTTTGATCATACCAATGTATTCTCATACAAGGAGGACTTATAGGGTATAAATATAAAGAAGAAAGTATTCAACAAGAAAAGATAAAATATGAGGTGGAATACATACATGAAGAAAAAAGTTTGGCTGAGTATTAAAGGGAAACAACAGACCCAGGATCAAGAAGCAGAGATCATTGAACTTCTTACTGAGGGAGAATTATACAACAAAGATAAAAGTCAATATATTTTATATAAAGAAAGTGAAGTCTCGGGAATGGAAGGGACCACTACCACAGTGAAAATAGAAGGAGATCAGGTGACCATTATTAGATTGGGCACGACCAACTCTCACTTGGTTTTTAAAAAGGGAAAAAAGAAATATAATCGCTATGAAACCCCCTACGGAGATTTGCTCATGAGCATTTCTACCAAAAATGTAGATGTGGAATATAACGAAGAAAAGGATCCTATTGCTATTCATCTGGATTACAATATGGAAATTGACGGCGCCCATGGATCTAGAAATACATTAGATATTCAAGTAAAACATTAATATAAGGAGGACTAACCTTTGAGCGGAAGCATAGAAAATTTACAAAATAGCATAAAGGAAAGCATTAAAAAGGCATTAGAAAAGGCAATGAAAGAGCAGGCATTTACCATAGAAGAGATACCAGAAATTATATTAGAAGTACCCAGGGAAAAGGCCCATGGGGATTTTGCTACCAATATTGCTATGCAACTAACCAAGCAAGCAAAAAAACCTCCAAGGGTTATTGCCCAGGCAATTGTGGACAATATGGATACCCAAGGTACATATATTCAAAATACTACTATCGCAGGACCTGGTTTTATTAATTTCCAATTAGAAAACAGCTGGTTGGTAGAAGTATTAAAGGAAATTGATGCCAAGCGTGAAAATTACGGAAAAATCCAGATAGGACAGGGAAAGACTGTCAATGTAGAGTTTATCAGTGCTAACCCTACAGGACCTATGCACATGGGCAACGCCAGAGGAGGAGCCCTAGGAGATTCCCTAGCAGAGATACTTAAAGCAGCAGGTTATGAAGTAACCAAAGAATTCTATATCAATGATGCGGGAAATCAGATTGAAAAATTTGGACAATCCCTAGAGGCTAGATATCTGGAGTTATTGGGACAAGATGCAGAGGTACCCGAAGGCGGCTATCAGGGGGAAGACATTGTCCAGCATATGAGAAATTTCATTGAGCTACAGGGGGACAAATATTTACAGGAAGAACCACAGGTGCGAAGAAAGGCCTTTATAGACTATGCTCTTCAAAAGAATGTAGATCGATTAAAGCAGGACCTAGGAGAATACGGCATTCATTTTGATCTATGGTTTTCAGAGGAATCCATGCATAAGAGTAACTTAATCCAAGATACCATTGAAACCTTAGAGAAAAGAGGACATACCTACAAAAAGGATGGCGCTCTTTGGTTTAAGTCCTCTGAGTTTGGGGGAGATAAGGATGAAGTACTCATTCGAAATAACGGGATCCCCACCTACTTTGCAGCAGATATTGCTTATCATAGAAATAAATTGCAGGTCAGAAATTTTGACCTAGCCATCAACATTTGGGGAGCCGATCACCATGGCCATGTGGCAAGATTAAAGGGAGCTATGGAGGCCCTAGGTATTGAGCCATCCCGTTTAGAAGTTATTATTATGCAATTAGTGCGTTTAATGAGAAATGGCGAAGTGGCTAGAATGTCTAAAAGAAAGGGACAATCCATCACCTTATCAGATTTGGTGGAGGAAGTAGGTAAGGATGCCGCTAGATTTTTCTTCAATATGAGGACAGCGGACAGCCATTTGGACTTTGATCTAGACCTAGCTGTAAAACAATCCAATGAAAACCCTGTGTTTTATGTACAATATGCCCATGCCCGCATCTGTAGTATCCTTCGTCAAATGAAGAAGGAAGGAATCACCCTAGATGTCATTCAAGATGCACACCTTGAATTATTAAAGGAAGAACCTGAACTAGAACTTATGAGAAGACTAGCAGATCTTCCAGAGGAAATTGCTATTGTAGCCCGTACCCTAGAGCCTAGTCGGATTACCCGCTATGCCTTAGACCTAGCAGGCTTGCTTCACAGTTTTTACAATGCCTGTAGGGTAAAGGTAGAAGATCAAGAACTCATGAAAGCAAGATTGATGTTGGTGGCCTGCACCCGCCAAGTACTTGAAAATGTATTAACTTTATTGGGGATTACAGCACCAGAGAGAATGTAAGTAAAGCCAATGGAGTGGGGAGAGCAGCGGATAACACCAACGATTCATGGAAATTATTTATTCCTAAAGCCTGAAAACTCCCTTACGGTCAAACACCCAGGCTTACAAGCGGATTGAATATTTCCATTTATCGGGTGTTATACCCACTATCTGCAAAAGCGTCATTTACTATTTATCCATAGGAGAAGCCGTTGAAGTGGAATCAGCGGCTTTTTCTTTAAGGCAATACAGGCTAAAAATGGGTGAGACGACGAAATTCAACAAGAAAAACATAAAGTTATAGATATAATACATAGGATACATGGGATAGAGCCAAATAAAATTAGAAAGGAGATAGATACCGTGAAGGAATTAAGATTTCATGGAGAAAAGATTATTACTGGAGAAGGTGCCATAAACTATTTAGAGAAAATTCAATGTAAAAGAGTATTTGTAGTGACGGGGAAATCTGCCATGTTTAAAAATGGTACCATACAAAAGATAGAGGATATTCTTGGGAAAAAGGATTGTGTGGTAGAAATACATTCCGGTATTCCTGCTAATCCTACCACCCTAGACGTATTAGAGGGATTGGAGAAAATGAATGTATTCCAGCCTGAAACCATTATTGCCGTGGGCGGTGGGTCAGCCATTGATGCAGCCAAAGTAATGACACTTCTATATGATGATCAACAATTGAGCTTAGAGGGGATTCAGGAGATGACTTTACCTTCTAAAAGAACTAAAACTCAGCTTATTGCTATCCCTTCTACTTCTGGCACAGCCACAGAAGTAACCTGGTCGGCAGTGGTCACCTTTAAAAAGGAGGATATCAAGATTGGATTAAAATCCCCAGCCTTTGTACCAGATATCGCCATATTGGATGGAAGTCTTACTTTGACTATGCCCAAAAATGTCGTGGCAGAAACTGGTATGGACGCCATGACTCATGCAGTAGAGAGTTATATTAATAAAAACAGTGATGATTTCACAGGAGTATTGGCCAAGGGAGCAGTGGAAGGCTTGTACAAATTCTTACCCCATTCCTACAAAGATGGAGATCAACGTAGTCGACAAAAAGTACACAATTATCAATGTATGGCAGGATGTGCCTTTACCAATGTTGGATTGGGCATGGCCCATGGTATTTCCCATGCCATTGGGGGCATGTATAACCTAGGCCATGGACTGATCAATGCAGTGGCTTTGCCCTATGTATTAGAATATAATGCCCAAGACCCTGAAGTAAAGCAAAGATTAGGAGAACTAGGGAAAAGCATCCAAAGGGAAGATTTTATCCAAGCCATAAGAGAGTTAAACACTACCTTAAATATTCCCAGATCCTTTAAAGAATTAGGAATTTCCCAAGAGGATTTCCAGAAAGATTTTTCTATTCTAGTGGATAATGGATTAAAAGGATCTACCCGATCCAATCCAATCACCGTCCCCAAAGAGGATATGGAAAAGATATTAAAAAGAATTTATCATGGGGAATAAACGGATAAGAATATAAGAAAGGTTTTGGAAGATTTTTGCCTAAAGGACGGAAAATATGATAGACTATACTTAGGCGAGATGTGGCCAATAGGGACATAAAGGTCCCATCAATATAAAGGAGGATATTTGGATGAATTTAACTGGTAAAGTAGTTGTAGCCCAAGGTGGAGGACCAACCCACGTGATTAATCAATCTTTAGTTGGTGCAGTTTTAGAATCAAGGAAATTTCCTCAAGTAACAAAGGTTTATGGAGCAGTGAATGGAATAGAAGGGCTTGTCAATGAAGAATTTATGGATCTTACGCAGGAAACAACCCATAATTTGGAACAAGTAGCCATGACCCCATCATCGGCCTTACTTTCTACAAGAATAAAACCCGATGATGCTTATTGTAAAGAGATTTTTAAGGTATTAAGAGCCCATGATGTAAGATATTTCTTCTATATAGGGGGTAACGATTCCTCTGATACAGTACGTATAGTCAATGAAAATGCTCAAAGGGCAAATTACGATTTCAGAGCAATCCACATTCCTAAAACCATAGACAATGACTTAGTCTTAAATGACCATACCCCAGGATATGGATCGGCTGCTCGGTTTGTAGCCCAAGCCTTTATGGGAGTAAACTTAGACAATAGAGCCTTTGGCGGAGTATACATAGGCGTAGTTATGGGTCGACATGCAGGATTTTTAACGGCTGCCGCTTCCCTAGCTAAGAAATATCCCGATGATGGTCCCCATTTGGTATATGTACCAGAGAGAGCCTTTGATATGGATAAATTCTTACAAGACGTCAAGGAAGTCTATGATAAATATGGACGATGTGTAATTGCTGTTTCTGAAGGAGTTCAAGATGAAAATGGAGTGGCCATTGCCACAAGATTAGTAGAACAAGTAGAAAAAGATGCCCATGGAAATGTCCATCTAGGAGGAGGAGCCCTAGGAGAACTCCTAGCCAACACCATTAAAGAAAAGCTAAACATTAGCCGTGTACGATCGGATACCTTTGGGTACTTACAAAGATCCTTCATGGGTTGTGTATCTGATGTTGACCTACATGAAGCCAGGGAAGTAGGAGAAAAAGCCGCTCAATTTGCCCTATGGAAAGATGTAGATGGATCGGTCACCATTCAAAGAACAGGAAACTATTCTGTAGATTATCAACTACGACAATTACACGAAATTAGTGCCAAGACCAAATATATGCCCGATGAATTCTTAAATACGAGGGGCAATAACGTAACGGATGCTTTTATCACCTATGCAAGACCTCTTATCGGCTCAGGCTTCCAAGATGCTTATCGCTTAAGAGCGCCAAGGGTACCAAAAATTTTAGTTAAATAGTAATTGAAATAAAGGGACGGCAGATTGTGTGAAAATTAAGTTTCTCCTAGGCTACGCTTAGGGTGACAATTCTTACACAGTCCACCGTCCTTGTTATATTTTAGAGAGGCTCAGGCGGCCTCTCTACTTTCCTATTCAATAAAAAAAGGGGTTGTAGGGGAATTTCCCCTGCCGTATTAGGAGGGTGCTCAGATGGAGATTTTTGCCATCGCAGAAGGGAACCTAGGGTTTCCTAGCGGAAGCAGCTTGGCTGCTCTTTTTATTAATCACTAAAGAAATGGTCAATAGGGCAAGGGCAAAGCCTAATTGAATAAGGAGATTGCTATATATAGGGGATAAATGTTCCCAGGTAAAATTAGTTAAGTTTCCAATGATGGAATTATTTGAAGTATACCAATAGGCTGGAGTAAATCGAGCAATCTTTAAGGTGGTTTCTCCAAGGAGCTCCATAGGAACAAAGACTCCGCTTACAAAAGATAGACCTAGTCCTACGATATTAGCGATTCCATTGGTGACTTCTCTATTCATTGTCAATGAGCCCACAAGATAAGCAATACAGAGAGCTGTAATAGTAAAGACAATAAAATTTAATATGAATAGTAGCGAAGTTTTGTCAAAGAAAGAAGATGGATTGACGATAAAACCTAGGGCAACAAACAATAGCACACAAAGAGAAGCAAAGGTTAAATGGCCTAGGATCTGTTCTGATTGAATACGATATAGAGAAAGAGGGGAAGCAAAATTTCTCCTTTTTATATCCAAGTCAGCAAAGGAAATCATAATAGAGCTCATTCCCAATATCAGTATAGACAACATCGCATATACAAGATAATTATAATAAAATATCTGTGGAGTATTATCTACTGCTTTGGCCTCTACCGAGTAAAGATCAACTTTCACTTGGACATCTAAGTCTTGAATAATTTTTTCTACCAATTCCTTTTCCCTAATATTTTCTATATTGCGGTAGATTTTTCCAGTATTAAAATAATTATTTACCATCAGATCTACAGTATGGTTAGCAGCAGAATCAGGCACAGTATATTTTTCCAATACAGGATCCTTCCCCTGGAAGAAATCCTTTGTAAATCCTTGGGGGATAGTAAGGATATAAGTCACATCTCTAAAAAATAATGCATCTTGCATTCCTTCCTTTGATTCTTCAATCTCTACCAGTTCACTGTTTTCTTCTAAATAGGATTTAAATGCTTGCAATAAGATGCTTTCCTCGTCATGATTAATCAAGGCCATTCTTACTTTAGACTCTTCAAAAATGCTCCCATTGGTTTCCTGCATATTGGTAGTAAACAAAAGGGTCATAGCAAGAAATATGACAATATAAACCAATAGAGTAGGAAGAGCTCTTTTTAATAATTTAAAATATAATTTATAGACTCTCATATTGCATCCTCCTGACAAGTAGATAGGTGATCAAGCTAAAAAGTAGACTATAGCCAAGCATTAGAACAATATTTAGGGAGAATCTACTATAGGTTTCATAATAGTACAGGCTATAAAAGGCATCGGTTATAAGATGAGCAGGATTGAGATACTGTAAAAAGGGAAGCTTTGTAGCCACAATATGTTTCATTTCTACCATCATTAAACCAGCTAAAAAGCAAGAGAACATCACGATTGCTGCAAGTACGGAATTCTTAAAATCAGCATTCTTTTTGGTCAGTGTCCCCACCATTGCCCCTAGAGATATTCCTAACATACAGGACATAAAACATGTAAGAAGAATATAGCCTAGATTTTTTCCAAAATCAATTTTTAGTACAAGGCTCAAATAAGCTAATAGGAGTAAAATACCTATGAGATGTATGGTAAGGGCAGCCAGCATATTACACAAAAGTAATTTGATTTTATGAAGGGGGGTAATATTGATTCGTGCTCCCTTCCAAGATAAATCCCCTTGGATACTTACAATCTCTTTGAGACCCCAAAAACTTCCAAACAAACAGGCCATTGCGATCAAGGCATAATAGAAATTTAAAATAATATCAGGAGGATTTTTACCTAGATTAACCTCTGATATATAGGAGGATAGATGACCTATATCTTCTAGCGCTTGCCCATAGGATTGAGGGGAGGTTCTTCCAATACTTTCTAAGGTGTTTAAAGTTTGACTATATTTTTCTAAGAAAGATTTTACGATGGTCTGCTGGATACCAGAGGATTTGACCACGAGATTCATTTCTTTTCCCGGCTCTATATATCCAATGACTTTATTGTTATTTAATAAGGTCTTAGCTTGATCTTCATCACTTTTAGTGACTTTAAAAAGCTTAGTATCTTCTCCATGATTTTCTATAGTAGTATCCTCTAAGGTTTTTTCAAACTCTTTCATGTATGAATAGTTGTCATTTTCCACAAGGGCAACTTCTATAGAATGAAAAGCTTCGGTGTTATAAATATTCCCTAAGGCCAAGTTGAACAAAGTAGCTAAAATAATAGGGAATAGAAAAGTCCAAAAGACATTGCTTCGATCTCTGCCCAAAGATTTAAGTCTAGTGCCATATAGTCTTATCATGAATTATCACGCTCCTTTAATCCCTTAACTCTTTGCCGGTTATTTCTAAAAATACATCATTTAAAGTGGGATGCTCTGTAAATACTTGATGAAAAGGAATAGAATTAGTCGTCAAAAACTCTAAAATATGAATCAAATTATTTTTACCCTTGGAGGATTTAATGGTCAAAGTAGTGTCTGTGTATTCCACGGATAAAATATGGGGAAGTTCCCTCAAATGTTGGATTTGATCAGGGGTAATATGAAAGACTTCTAAGGTAATCTTTTCCCCAAGGGAAATCATTTCCTTTAATTCCTCCTTTGTACCCTTTGCTATGATTTTTCCTTTATCCATAATAGCAATACGGCTACATAATTGTTCAACTTCTTCCATATAGTGGGTAGTATAGATAACTGTTGCTCCTTGTTGATTTAATTCTTTGATGCCCTCTAGTATTTTGTTACGACTTTGTGGATCTACGGCTACAGTGGGCTCATCTAAAATAATAAGTTTTGGTTTGTGGGCAATGCCACAGGCAATATTTAACCTTCGTAGCAAACCACCACTTAGTTTTTTAGGGTAATATTTTACATAATCTTCTAAAGAGACAAAAGCAATGGCTTCTTTAGTAAGTCTTTTTACTTCAGCGTTATCCTTAATATAGAGGCTGCAAAAGTAGGAGATATTTTCATATACCGTCAATTCCTCAAATACGGCGATATTCTGAAAGATGACTCCGATATTTCTCTTAATATCATAGGCCACTGGGCTCATGGGTTGCCCAAAGATCTCTATAGTGCCCTTATCGTATTTTAATAAGGATAAAAGACAGTTGATGAAAGTTGTCTTGCCAGAGCCATTGGGTCCTAGGAGCCCAAAAATCTCTCCCTTTTGAATTTCTAAATTCAAATGATCAATAGCCACCAAATGGTCATAGCGTTTCACTAAATTATTAACCTGTACGATCATGGTATTGCTCCTTTCCACTTCTTAGGGAATTTTCTTATACTTTAACCAATTGTGCCAGTTAAATGGAGAATTTGTTTTGTGCAAACTCTTAGACGCAGTGCATGGGCAAATAGGAATTTAACTAGCAAAATGAGTTATCTTAAATATAGAGCATAGAGACAGAACTGTGTAGTGAAAGGCGTCACAATCTTATATGACAAATGTCATCAAAATCAATGCAGAGTAGGAATAGATTGTAGTATTGCAAAAAAAGTGGTATATTTGAAAAAAAGAAGATTGTCGAAAAAAGTGGATATAGGGTGAAGCTATGTTAGAGATTATAGATAAGCTATTGCTATTTGTTTTTTGTACTTTACTTTATGTAGATAAATTGGGTATTGAAAATGCCCCAGTGGCCATGATTATTGTTATTACTCTAAGTGGCCTTTGCACATATTTTGAAAAAGGGAAAATTAATAGATTTTCAGTCCTTTTCTTTGTGTTTTTAAGTATATTTTTCCCCCACTTAAACCTATTTCTGCCCTTAATCCTCTATGATGTTTTTTGCACTGAGGAATGGAAATACAGTGGGCTATCTTTGATTCCTATTCTTATGCATCGCCCATTTTATGATTTGATCACTATTTTTTATATCATTTTTCTTATGGGTCTATCCTTTTTCGCCAAGATGAAAACCTATAAAGTCAACACATTGCAGCAGGAGTATTATACCTATCGAGATAATGCCAAGGAATTAGAAATTCTATTGGAAAAGAAAAGTCACAAGCTATTAGAAAATCAAGATTACCAAGTGCATATGGCTACCCTAAAGGAAAGAAACCGCATAGCTAAGGAAATCCATGACAATATTGGTCACCTGCTCTCCCGTTCCCTATTACACATTGCGGCCCTTCTTATTCGTAGCAAAGAAGAGGAGACAAAAAAAGAATTGACCCTATTGCAAAGCTCATTATCCCAAGGGATGGATAGCATACGTATAAGTATTCATAATATGTATGATGAATCCATAGATTTGTACGCTGCTATTGAGAACTTGGTGAAGGACTTTCGTTTTTGTACCCTGCACTTTGACTATAATATCCACACTCCTCCTCCCCTTCCCCTGAAGTATTTTTTTATCTCAACCATAAGGGAAGGGCTGGCCAATATGATGAAGCATTCCAATGGGACCCAGGCTTCTATTATACTGACAGAACACCCCATTATGTATCAATTGATTATCTATGACAATGGTCAGCTATCGGAAACAGAAAGTAGAAAAGTGAAAGAAATCAATCAGGATAGTTCAACCTGTGAAGGGCTAGGACTGAGGAGCATTATAGAGCGAGTACAGGGGCTAAATGGAATTATCCAAATCTCTGGGGAAAAGGGATTTAAAATATTTATCACCATTCCTATTCATAAAGTACAGGAGGGATAGATTTGAGAGTGTATATCGTAGATGATGATGAAATTGTATGTTCTTCATTAAAGATTATTTTGGAGACTGACCCCGAGATTACCGTTGTGGCTACAGATACCTGTGGCGAGGCAGCTGCTTTGGCATATGGTAGACTCACACCGGATATTCTTCTTATGGATATTCGAATGTCCTCTATGTCAGGACTTGAGGCAGGGGAGATTATTTTAGAAAAATATCCAGAAGCAAAAATACTTTATTTGACCACCTTCTTAGACGATGAGTACATCATCAAAGCTTTAAATATTGGAGCTAAAGGATATCTATTGAAGCAGGACTTTCATAGCATTCTTCCCGCTCTAAAGGCCATATTCTCAGGACAAAATGTCTATGGGAATGAAATTATAACCAAACTCCCCAACCTTATGCAACCTAAAGCCAAGACAAAATCCTATAGGGATTGTGGTATCAGCGAAAAAGAATATCGCATTATCCAACAGGTAGCAGAGGGACTATCCAACAAAGAAATTTCAGAAAAACTCTATCTAAGTGAAGGCACCGTTCGAAACTATATTAGCTTGATATTAGAAAAATTAGATCTTAGGGATCGAACCCAAATTGCTATTGATTATTACAAGAGAAAATAGAAGATTAGCTATTAGGTTTCGAGTAGTAAGGAAAATTTACAAAAAAAGGTTTGCAATTTTTGGCAAAGGGCATTATACTTAATTTATAGAAAAAGTCACAAAATTATAAATCTTAAAAAAGGAGGTCGTGAAAATGATGAATCGAGCATATTTTGTAGGCGTATATAATCTAGGGGATAGCTATGCCCAAATGAACAGAATACTCTATCACGACCTATGTCATCTTGAGAAATAAGTTTATTTTATGTACTTAAGATTTTTTCTGTCATAGGTTGAACACTTACCTATGGCTTATTTATTTTTTGCATTTCTTTATAGATGTATTTTATTCCTATAAATATTGGGAATTTTCTTAGGGAAATATAGATATAAACCATGGGTAAGAAAACCTATGGTTTTTTTATTTGACAAAAAGGAGGCTTAACATGAAAAATATTAGATTATTGTGGAGGTTAATGAAAGGAAATAGAATACTATATTTTGCTTCTATGATAAGTATGGGATTGGCGACTTTATTTGCCATTGTCAGTCCCTTGGTGATTCGAGTAACCATTGATTCCATTATCGGCAACCAACCCCTGGAAGTCCCTTTATGGATTGCTAGATGGATAGATTCTATAGGAGGAAAGGAATATTTATATGACAATCTATGGATTCCTGCCCTTCTATTGGTGGCGATCACTGTTGCCAACGGAGTATTTTTATATACCAAGGGGAAATGGTCGGCAATCGCTGCTGAGGATATAGCGAAGAAGATGAAGGAAGAACTCTACGATCATATCCAACATCAACCCTATAGTTGGCATGGGAAGGTAGATACAGGGGATTTAATCCAGCGTTGTACCTCCGATGTGGAAACCATACGAAGATTTTTGGCTGTACAATTTGTGGAAATCAGTAGAGTAATCTTTATGTTGGTCTTTTCCCTTTCCATTATGTTGGTGCTGGATGTGAAAATGACTTTGATTTCTATGGCGGTGGTGCCCCTTCTCCTTATATTCTCCTGGGTATTTTACAATAAGGTGAGAAAGTCCTTCCAACTGGCCGATGAATCCGAGGCTAGGCTTTCTACCGTTCTTCAGGAAAATCTAGCAGGAGTCCGGATAGTTCGAGCCTTTGGCAGGCAGGCCTTTGAACAGGATAAATTCAAAGAAAGAAATAAGGAATTTAGAGATTTAGTCTATCATTTAGTAGTGCTGTTGGCATGGTATTGGTCTCTGTCAGATATTTTAAGCTTGCTACAAATGGGTGCCGTACTAGTGGTAGGGTCTTACCTGGCAGGTACAGGGGTTATCACTTTAGGAACCTTGGTGGTATTTACTACTTACGAAGGAATGCTATTATGGCCCATTCGACAGCTAGGGAGAATCCTTGCGGATATGGGGAAAACTATGGTGTCTTTAGGAAGAGTAAAGGAAATTTTAGATCAACCTCGGGAAGATATGAATGGTCAGGGTCTTACCCCAACCATTAAAGGGAAAATTCAATTTAATAATGTGAGCTTTTCCTATGATAAAGAAAGTCCTATTTTAAAAAATATTTCCTTTACCATAGAGAAGGGCAAGACCATTGCAGTTATTGGTCCCACAGGTTCAGGGAAATCCTCCTTGGTTCACCTCCTGCAAGGTCTTTATGACTATGATGGGGGCTCGATCACCATTGATGGTATTGAATTAAGGGACATGAATAAGCAACACCTACGAAAAAATATTGGGATAGTCCTACAAGAGCCATTTTTGTACTCTAAGACTCTAGGGGAAAACATAGGCCTAGCCAAGAGAAGGGTAAAGCCAGCAGAAATTTATGAAGCGGCGAATGTGGCATCCATCCATGAAGTCATAGAAAGCTTTGAACATGGATATGACACCCCAGTGGGGGAAAGAGGAGTCACTCTATCAGGGGGACAAAAACAAAGAATAGCCATTGCTAGAACCATCATTCAAAAAGCACCTATTCTTATATTTGATGATTCTTTAAGTGCTATAGATACAGAGACTGATGCAGCCATTAGAAAAAGTCTTAGAGAAAAAAGTGAAAAGGTGACCACGATAATTATTTCCCATCGTATCACCACCATCGCGGAAGCAGATTATATTATGGCATTGGATCAGGGACAATTGGTACAATGGGGTACCCATGAGGAACTCATGAAACAAGAAGGTTTATATCGCCGTATTTGGAATATACAAAACCAATTAGAGCAGGATTTAGATAGAGAGCTACAGGAAGGGAGGGTATAATATGAATGCTTTTGAAGAACAAGAGTATACCAAAAAATTAGATTTACAATTATGGAAAAAACTGCTACAGTATACCAAACCCTATAAAAAATACATGATGATTTTAGGTTTTGTCATGATTATTGTAGGGGGTATAGATGCCATTTTCCCTTTGATGACAAAGATGGCCATAGATCAGTTTGTTGTACCAAAGACAGTAGAAGGTTTGCCCCTATTTGGTATAAAATATGCCTTATTAGTACTTATTCAATGTATAAGTATCGGAATATTTATTCTTATGGCAGGAAAGGTGGAAACTAAACTTTGCTATGATATACGAGAAAGAGGCTTTAGAAGATTACAGGAATTATCTTTTTCTTATTATGATACTACTCCCATTGGTTGGATGATGGCCCGAATGACCTCGGATATTCAAAGATTGGCGGACTCCATTGCATGGGGATTAGTGGATTTGGTATGGGGCTTTACCATGATGGGAGCCGTTGCAGGGGTTATGTTGTTTTTAAATTGGAAATTGGCTCTCATTGTCCTTTCAGTCATTCCGGTTTTAGTAGTGATTAGTGTATTTTTTCAGAATAAAATCCTACAGGCTTCTAGGAAGGTCAGAAAGACTAACTCCAGAATAACAGGAGCCTTTAATGAAGGAATTATGGGAGCCAAGACCACAAAAACCTTGGTATTGGAAGAGAGTAATCTAGAGGAATTTAAGGGGTTGACTACAAAAATGTATCATTCCTCTGTAAAAGTAGCTATATTTTCCTCTATTTATCTTCCCATCGTCATGACCTTAGGAAGTGTTGGAACTGCCTTGGCGATATCCTTTGGGGGGAAGGGGATCATGCTACAAACCATAGGCTATGGTACTTTAGTGGCCTTTATCTCCTACACAGTACAGTTTTTTGAACCCATAAGGGAATTAGCCAGGATATTTGCCGAATTTCAGTCGGCTCAAGCATCAGCTGAGCGGGTACTATCTATGATAGAGACCCAACCTGATATCCAAGATGAGGAAGAGATCCTAAAAATCTATGGAGATATCTTTGAACCCAAAAAGGAAAATTGGCCCAACATGAAAGGAGATATATCCTTTGAGAATGTTAGCTTTTCCTATAAAGAGGGAGAAAAGGTATTGGAGAATTTTAATTTAGATATAAAAGCCGGGGAAAAAGTTGCCTTTGTAGGGGAAACCGGTTCGGGAAAAAGCACCATTATTAATTTGGCTTGCCGTTTTTATCAACCCAATGCAGGAAGAATATTGGTAGATGGAGTAGACTATCGGGAAAGATCCCAACTTTGGCTACAGGCCAATCTAGGCTATGTCTTACAAACCCCTCATCTCTTTAGCGGTACCCTCATGGAAAATATCCGCTATGGAGCACTAGAAGCTACAGATCAAGAGGTTATAGAAGCGGCTAAGTTGGTTAACGCCCATTCCTTTATCATGAAAATGGAGAAACAATATCATTCAGAAGTAGGGGAAGGGGGAAGCAGATTGTCCATGGGAGAAAAACAGCTCATTTCCTTTGCCCGAGCCATTTTAGCCAGTCCTAAAATATTTGTACTAGACGAAGCCACTTCTTCCATTGATACCGAAACAGAAAAAATGATACAACAGGCCATAGACAAGGTGCTAGAGGGCAGAACCAGCTTTATCATCGCCCACCGCCTATCCACCATCCGCTCTGCAGATAGGATTATCGTGTTAAAAAAGGGTGAAATTGTAGAAGAAGGCAATCATGAAGAATTATTAAACAAAGGTGGGTATTATTATAGATTATATACCAATCAATTTAAAGACAGCTAAGAAACAACACGGGAGGATGTTTCCCTTGTGTTATTTCCGGGAGAATTAAAAAAGATATCTATTTAAAATGATAAAGAAGGAAATAAAAGGGAAAAAAAGAATATAATACAGTGAAGAAATAAGGAGGTGCATATATGAGAATTTTTAAAGGTAGATGGTTAATTGGTTTAATTATTATTATTTTTGGAATATCCTTATTACTAGAGAACCTTGGTTTAGCAGCAATAGATTTTGATTATGTTTTTAAAATGCTCATTCCCCTAGCATTAATTTTGTGGGGGATAGATGTGATGTTTAGAAAGCAAGGTTGGTTAAGTACTGTCGGGGGGCTTATCTTGTTATTGCTGGGGGTCAGTCAATTAGGTCGTAATTTTGGATGGTTTATTATTGATCTTTCCATTCTTTGGGACTTATTCTGGCCATTGGTGATCATATTTATGGGAATAAGCATAATCACCAGTATAAAGCCAGGCTCTAAAAATAATTTAGCTTTCATGGGAGGAGTAGATAGGGGCAAAGCGAAATGGGTATTAAAAAACGATACTTATACCGCCATTATGGGAGGGATTGAGTTAGACCTCAGATGGGCAGAAATAGCCGAAGGGGAAACCAATATACAGCTAACAGCCATTATGGGAGGAATAGATGTTATTGTACCCTCGGATATCACCGTACATTGTACAGGAAATGTAGTTTTGGGAGGATTGGATCTATTGGATCGCTCCACAGGAGGCTTGGTTTCATCCTTGCAGGCTGATCAAATAGGAAATACTAAAGTGGTAAATATTCAATGTAATGTTGCATTAGGCGGAATTGAAATTGTCAGTAAAAATTAGGAAAAAAAGGGGACGGCTAGCCGTCTCCTTTTTTGATCATTATATTCTATAAACTTAATAACAAATCCATAGATAGAGCTACCGTTAGCACCTTTCCATTCTCATAGGGCAAGTGTAAAAATTTGTACATTTCATTATCTTCTACTCGTCTTCTTATGGGAGTAGCGATATATTTTTCCTTGGTTTTGGATGCTTCCTTGGATAGAGGATCAATTTCAAAGGAATTTAATCCAATAGCACTTTTTTCACTAGAATCTATAAATTCACCGGTAATATTTACAACATAGATATCACTTACACAGTAATGTTTAGCCAGATCCTTTAAATGAGTAAGATCATCATGGTTATGCTGAATTTCTTGTAAGATATTTAAAGCTTTGTGATACATATAATTTTCCATGGCATTGGCAGCAGCGCTTTCTTGTAAATCTCTAGAAAGACCATTAACCTCTCCAGTATTGGCAGCAATTTTATTAAAGGCTGCATTGATTTCTTCCAGCATAGCATTTAGTTCTTGACTACTGGCTGCATTGGCTTCAGATACCGATTGAATGTCATTGGCTGACTCATGAATATTCTCATTCTTCTCTTGTATCTCTTTAAAATTGTCCCTTATTTGTCTAATGCTATTTCTTGTTTGTTGGGCATTGTTTTCTATGACTTTGAGAATATCATCAGTCATTCTTGCGTTATTTTTTCCATCATTAACTTCTGAGATGTTCTTTTCTACATATTCTTTTAATTGGGCTAATTTATTCATAAGCTCTTGTAGTATTTTTGTGATATCATCAGAAGCTTCTTGGGATTTATAGGCCAGTTCTCCTACTTCTTTAGCTACAACCGCAAAGCCCTTTCCATGTTCCCCTGCCCTAGCGGCTTCAATGCTAGAGTTTAAAGCTAATAGTTTTGTGTGATTGGATATGGAGGTGATGGTATCAACAAAGCTATTGATTTTTCCAATTCTTTCTTCTAGTTCTAAAACAACATCCTGAAGATCCTGGGAAAAATCACTAATCTTATCCATAACCTTTAAAGTATCCTCTATGTATTGCTTACCATTTTTAGCACTTTCATAGGAAGACTCTGCTTCCCTGACTGAAGAGTCGCTGGATATTTTAATGGTATTTAAATTATTTTTTACTTCATAGAAGGCTTCTACTATAGAATTTAAGGATTTTAGCTGATTATTTGAGCCCTCTGCCAGTTCATCGGTGGAGGTGGAAATTTGACTTGCGGCAGATTGCATATCATGGATAATATGATTTAGATTTTCTATGGACTGAGCTACTTCCACACTGGTTTTTAAGGTGCTTTGATAGGCCTTTTTGGACTCTTGGAATAAATCAACGGTGACATCATGGAAACTTTTTATACTATCTTTAACGTTAAATTTGTCTAGAGTCTTTTCATATTGTTTTTCTTGGATGATTTTTGTTCGACTTTTAATAAAGGCTAATTTCCTTCTCCATATCAGCTGGCAACCCCAAAATCCTACAAGAAATATTCCAAGTAGCCTTATGGATTCCTGTATCCAAAAATTTATGCCTTCTATAGGTACAAAACTGGTTACAAGAAGGATTCCTCCCAAGATAATCATAATGATTTCTAAATGTTTTTTTCTCTTTGACATAGTCGTTTCCCCCTTATACTGAAATTGGATAAAGAACTCCCCCGAGTGTTAATTATTTAAACTTTGTTCCATTAAATAGATTTATCGACATATTATGATAAAGTTAAATATATTCTGAAAAGTTTTTATTTTTGTATGGAAGAAATAAGATTTGTTAATGGGATAATGGATTCTAAAGTAGGTGAATAGTTCTAGTATAGGTTGTTGAAAAAGTCCTGTTTTGTGTCATTCTGAATGTAACGTAGCGGAATGAAGAATCTTAAACCAGCTTAAATGCTAGATTCTTCGCTATGCTCAGAATGACAAAATCAGGTATTTTTCTTTATATATATAGTTTTTTAACAGTCTCAGATATATTAGAATAATATATCTATATTAAAATAATAGATTACGAAGATTGGCTATTTTTCTACATAAAATCTGATATTTTTACATAAAGTTATATGATTTTCTTAAAGGGATTCAAATTTGCTTAAAGAAGTATATAAAGAGAGTGCTAACAAAAATACTTTTTAGGTGTTGGACTTAATTTTATAATTTATCATATATAAAAGTATTTAATAAAATGTCGTAGTATAAGGATGTTAAAGTAAAATGAAAAAGAAAAGATTAATTATTTTTAGTGCAATTATACTACTCATCATAGCGATTATATATAGCAGCAATGTGAGCCACCTTTACTATGGTTGGTTTTATATCATTGACAAGTATAAAGAGGGTCATAGCTATTATATAAACTGTTATGATGGACAATTTGAATTAATGGATGAGCAAAGGAGAGAAAATATTAAAAAAGAACAGCAAGAACGGGAAATTTCAGTAAGGGATAATTATACTTTTCTCCTTTATTTTGAAGAGACCAAAGATCCTAAAGAGATGACGATTAGTGAGATCTGGAAGGATATACAGCCAGGGAAAAGTTATATGATGAGACTCAAAAAGAATGCTTTTCCTTTGAATTTATACAGGGCATATACCATTGAAGAGCTATATCTTTATTAGTACTTTAGTGGACAAGGGGACGGCTAGCCGTCCCCTTGTTTTCTTTTAGATCTTATATTGAGCCAATTCTGTTTTAAAGGAATCCGCTATTTTTTCAAACTCTGTCATGTTTTCCAATAGTTTTTTGATCTCATTGGTATAGGAGGAAACATTGGCGCTTACTTCTTGGGAAGAAGCGGAGTTTTCCTGGGCAATGGCAGCTAGGGATTCGACGTTTTCATAAATGCTGGCGATGGAGTCTGTTTCTTTGGTTAGGTCATTTATGGTGTCAATCATAGAAGAAGCTACCCTTTGGATAGAAGTATTTGCTTCATGACTGCCCTGGCGAACATTTTCTAGACTGTTTCTTTCCTGTTCTAGGGTAGAATATTGTAGCTCTATACTTTCTACTACTCTTTTAATTTCGCCTACGAAATATCCTAGATGACTATGTATATCTTCTACTGCTTTTTGAGTTTGCTCCGCAAGGGTTCTTACTTCCTCGGCTACTACCGAAAACCCTTTGCCTGCCTCTCCGGCGCTGGCTGCTTCAATGGAGGCGTTTAGGGCCAATAAATTAGTTTGCTTGGAAATTTTAGAAACAATGGAGACAATATTGGTCATATCCTGGGCTTTGTCTTGGAGGCCGACGCCTCTATCCCTGACTTCTTGGAATTTTTCCAAAGAATTCATAATGTTTTGACTGGTATTTTCAAGGGAGGAATAGCTATTGCTAATTTTATCTACGGCCTTTTCCAATTCATCTTTATTGGCATTTTCATTTTCTACCACTGCCTGTAGGGCCTGAATATTACTATTTAGTATAGACACCACATCTTCAGTATTTTCAGCTTGATGAAGGGAAGTGCCGGCCAATTGCTCCACTACTCCTGATATTTCCCCTGAGGTCGTATCCATTTCATTGGCGATGGTATTGACATTGACCACAAAGGTCCCCATCTCATCGGTAATCCCCTTAAAACCTACAAAGTCTGCTCTCACTTTTCTTTTATATTGTTGGATAAGCTGGAAAAACTCTTCATAATAATCTCCAGTAAGGATTTCACCATCTTCAATATAATGGTTATTAAGCATTCTTTCCACTTCTTTGGTTATAGATCTTTGAGGACTCATTAAAAGACTAGAAAGCAAAAAAGTAAAAAAAGCAGGTAAAGTTACTGCAGTTGCCAGCTGTATAGGCTTGTCAAGACCTATAGTTGGAACAAAAACCAAAAGATTGAGGAGCAATAAAGAAAAAGATAATTTAGCTGGAATACTTTTGATAAAACCAAAGGACAATACCTTATTGGTTTTAAAGAGCTTTTTATAATAAATATCCTTTTCAAAGGTGAGCCTATACTTTACCATGGTATCGGTTTTTTCTAGTTCTTCTATTTGTAGATTTTCACCGAAAAAGTCTTGGGAACCTTGCAAAAGACCCTGTAAATAATCAAACATTCCCCTTTGGGATTGATAGGTAAAGAGAGCTTGATTTTTTCCAAGGGGCTCTATGTTCACCAAGGGTGGTTTTGCTCCAGGAAATTTTTTAGTCATTACCACATGAATATCAAAAAGGGATTGTAAAAAGGAATAAAGATTATCCTGCTGGAAAAAAGCAGGGAAATCCCTATAAAAGGATTTAATATTGTCCTCACCGATGATTTTCCAAAGTGCTTCAGTGGAGATGTTTTTCATTTTTGCTACCTGTTGGATAAGCTTTTGTAGTTGTCCATCATCCACATTTTCCAAGGGCGAAAAAATCTTATCCTCTTGCCATCCTGCAAAATTCATAGCTTGTCCTATAACTTCGTTGCCATATTGTTTTTTTAAGGTATTTAGCCAAGTGGCTACTACCGTTCCCTTCATATTAAAAACCTCTCTTTCTATCTATATATTTTTTCTATCTACCTTTTACCCCCTTGCATCCATTAGCTAACGGGATAAATGAATTTATAACAACAATAGGTGAAAGACATGAGACCATCTTCCACCTATTGTTAATCGGCTATTTTTTGATTCATTCTAGTCTATAGCTTACATAACTAAGATAAGCTTTGGCAACCCCGATGTAGTATTCTGATTCTCGAATAATATGGGCAACGACGATAACTGCAGTTGGATTACTCTTTACCGCAGTACTTTCCAAAGTCATAGAGGCTAAAAAATTTACAAACATTTGACTTTGACATAGAGTGGCCTCTATCAATTGATTAATTTCTTGGATTAGCCTAGGGGTGAGCATGTAATTGGATCGCCCTAATCTCTCAATATACTGCACCACCGTGGCTTCCATGGCTCCAAGGGTTGCTTGATAATCCTCTAATATCTCTACGTATTTCTTTTCTAAATTTTCAACAACTTCTCGAATAACTACTGTATGCTCTGATTCTTGGGTTTTCCAGAATTCAGCTTCTTCTAAAATTCTTATATAATTTTTATCTCCATAGCAAAATTGCATTTGTACTCTCCTCCATTTGGTAATATTTCTACACTCAATTCATTGTATGTATACAGTGAAAAAGGTGTACCTTCAAAGGAGGAATAAGAAACTTCCTATTTTTAGACAGCCTGAACTTTCACTTTGACTACTTTTAGGGTATTGGATATACTATAGTTTATATAAAATCTCTAGATAGGGAATAATTAAGTAGAGATAAAATCAAATGGAAGAAAGGTGATAAAATGAAGATAAATAGAGAAGTGTTAAAGTCTAATTTCCCCCAAGTGGAGTCCAGTGAGACAGACCAGGGAAAGGGATTACCCCAGCCTCCTTTGCAAAAGCCTTACTCTGGGGAAGCTAGCATTATAGATTTACCCCCGGTAGATGGTGAGGTTATACAAAATGGAGATATTTATTCCTGCTTTAAAGAGAGAAGGAGTCTCAGAAAATATACCGAAGATTCCATGAGCTTAGAGGAACTGGCCTATTTACTATGGGCAACCCAAGGAGTAGATAAAGTCGTGGGCAAAAGAAACTTTGCTACCTTTAGACCGGTACCCTCGGGAGGAGCAAGACATGCCTTTGAAACCTATCTAGCCATTAACAGGGTAGAGGGACTGGAGAAGGGAATATATCGATATCTACATAAGGATCATCAATTGGTATTGGTCCAGTCTGGAGATTTTTTAGACAAGGTGGCAGCGGCCGCGGAGGAACAAAAATTTATTGCCAATGCTGCAGTGGTATTTATATGGAGCTGTTTTCCTGCTCGATGTGAATGGCGATACAGTGTTGCTGCGCCTAAACTCATTCTTTTAGATGCAGGTCATGTTTGTCAAAATCTATATTTATCCTGTCAATCCATAGGCTGGGGCACCTGTGCTGTAGCATCCTATGATCAAGAAAAGATGGATGAACTGATTCAGGTAGATGGTCAGGAAGAGTTTACTGTTTATTTAGCTCCTGTAGGAAAGAAGCAGTAGAGTGAGATAAAAGATAGATTAAAGGGTCATATCCAATGACCCTTTTCTACTCATCAGAAAGGAAGTAATCCTATGATTATTGTTTTAAAACCTGATACTCCCCAGGATAGGATGGAAAAAATCAAGAAAAAGATGGTTAGCCTAGGATGTGAAACCTATGAATTTCAGGGTGAAAATCATAAAATCATAGGACTCATGGGGGATACCAGTAAAATAGATGCTAGCATAATCCAGGGCAATAGAAGTGTGGAAAAGGTCATCTATGTTCAAGAACCTTATAAAAAAGCGAATAGACTTTTTCATCCGGAAAATTCTATCATTCAGGTAGGCCATAAGGCTATAGGAGGAGAAGAAATAGCCCTTATAGCAGGCCCTTGTTCAGTAGAAAATCAGGAGCAGGTCCTTTCCATTGCTAAGCAAGTAAAGAGGGCTGGAGGGGGATTTTTAAGAGGGGGCGCCTTTAAACCTAGAACATCCCCCTATAGCTTTCAAGGAATGGGAGAAGAAGGACTAGAGTTATTAAAAAAGGCTAGGGAAAGCACAGGCTTGCCTATTGTCTCAGAATTGATGTCTCCCCGTTGGATAGAAAAGTTTATAGAGGATGTGGACATTATCCAAATAGGGGCAAGAAACATGCAAAATTTTGACCTTTTAAAGGAAGTGGGAAGAACCCGTAAGCCTGTTTTATTAAAGAGAGGACTAGCCGCTACTTTGGAAGAATTTTTAATGTCAGCAGAATATATTCTAGCAGAGGGCAATCCCAATGTTATCCTCTGTGAAAGAGGAATAAGAACCTTTGAAGGCTATACCCGAAGCACCTTAGACCTTAGTGCAGTACCGATATTAAAGAAAATGAGTCATCTGCCTGTCATTGTAGACCCTAGCCACGCCACGGGATTGTGGTGGCTAGTAGAACCTATGGCCAAGGCTGCTATTGCCGCAGGAGCAGACGGACTGATCATCGAAGTACACAATGACCCCGCCAATGCGAAATGCGACGGACAACAATCCATAAAACCTGAAAGACTCACTCCCCTCATAGACTCTTTAAGAGCAATAGCCAAGATAGATAATAGAAGATTGTAGGAGCAGCCCCTGGGCTGTTCTATAAAGGATGGATAGAAATGAAAAAGTTAAAAGTAAGTCTCCCCCAACAACCCTATCCCATATATTTAAAAAAAGGATTGTTAGAGGAGATTCCTAATAGATTCAAAGAAAAATATCCCAGCAAAAGATTAGCCCTTATTACCGATGAAAATGTAGAAAAATTATATGGTAGAAAATTAGAGGAAGAGCTGAAAAGTAATGGTTTTAAAACCCAACTAATTTCTATACCTCCAGGGGAACAGAGTAAATCCATAAGAACACTAGAGGAAATCTATGAAAAACTTTTGGACTTTCAGATCACCCGAGGAGATATCCTTCTCACCCTAGGAGGGGGAGTAGTGGGTGATGTGGGGGGTATGGCAGCTGCCACTTATTTAAGAGGAATTCCCCTTATACATATCCCAACTTCTTTGTTGGCCCAAATAGATAGTAGCATTGGAGGGAAAGTGGCCATAAATCTCCCCCGGGGAAAAAATCTCATTGGAAGCTTTTATCATCCCCAGGAGGTATATATAGACCCCCAATTACTGACCACCCTAGACAAAAGATACTTTCGCGATGGTCTAGCAGAGATCATTAAATATGGGTGTATAAAGGATAAGGAACTTTTTCACCAACTACTCGCCTTTCCTAATGAGGAACAACTCTTTCAAAATATAGAAGATATTATTTATACCTGTTGTAAGATCAAAAGTCATATCGTAGAAAAAGACGAAAAAGACGCAGAAGAGAGAATGCTCCTAAACTTTGGCCATACCCTAGGACATGCCATAGAAAAATACTTCCATTATGAAAAATTTACCCATGGAGAAGCAGTAGCTTTAGGAATGTATAATATTACCAAAAAAAGTGAAGAGCAATGTATTACGCAAAAAGGAACGGCAGAAGGGATTAAACAACTTCTAAAAAAATATCATCTTCCCCATAAGATGCCTAAAATAGATAGGGAAGATTTGATAAAAACCATAGGCTTGGACAAAAAAAACCGAGGACAATATATAAACATCGTTTTATTAGAGAAGCTAGGGAATGGGTTTATTCAGAAGTTTAGTCCAGAGGAAATAGAAAGGATGGTTTTCATTGAAAAAGATTAAAATTCTACCAAAAGCTTTGGCGGGAACCATCGCTATTCCCCCCTCTAAAAGTCTGAGCCATAGGGCCTTGATCTGTGCCGGTCTAAGCCAGGGAAAAAGCATTCTAGGAAATATCCTACCTTCCCAAGACATCCTAGCCACCTGTAAGGCATTGGAGTCCTTAGGTGTAAAAATAGACTGGGAAAAAGAGCAAAATAACAAGGATATACAACCCATCACAGTGAAGGGACAATCCTATCCTAGGGCAATACATAAGGAAATTAATTGCAGGGAGTCTGGCTCAACCCTGCGCTTTCTTATTCCTCTAGCCGCCCTAACAGGGGAAAAAATAAGATTTATTGGACAAGGGAAACTAGGGCAAAGGCCCTTAGAGCCCTATTATGAAATATTTCAACAACAAAATATTCAATATCGTACAACCCAAGGAGGATTGCCCCTCACAATACAAGGAACACTTCAGCCAGGAATATACTCCCTAAGGGGGGATATTAGCTCCCAATTTATCACCGGTTTATTATTTGCCCTACCCCTCTTAGATGGGGATTCTACCATCATCCTTACTACTCCCTTAGAATCCAAAGGATATATAGACTTAACCCTAGACACTTTAGAAAAATTCTCTCTAGATATAGAAAATCAGAACCATCAAAAGTTTATCATAAAGGGTAATCAACAATATAAAGCCAAAGATTACTCCATAGAAGGAGATTTTTCTCAAGGAGCTTTTTGGTTGGTGGCAGGGACTTTAGGAGGGGAGATACAAAGCACCCACTTAAATCCCCAATCTTTACAGGGGGACAGAGTGATTGTGAATATTCTTAAGCAGATGGGAGGGGATATTTCCCAAAGGGCTCAGACTATTTTAGCAAAGCCTTCCTTGACCAAGGGCATAACCATAGATGCCGCCCACTGTCCCGATCTCGTCCCTATTCTTGCGGTATTGGCTTCCCTAAGCCAGGGCAACACTAGAATAATCAATGCCCAAAGACTACGGATAAAAGAATCTGATCGACTAAAGGCCATTTCTACCGAACTAAATAAATTGGGGGCACAAGTAGAGGAGCTACCTGATGGATTGATTATTCAGGGAAGAGAGAATCTACAGGGGGGAGAAGTAGATAGCTGGAATGATCATCGAATCGCCATGGCCTTAGCCATAGCCTCCATAAAGTGCAAAGAACCGGTGATCATGACCAATAGTGAAGCTGTAACCAAATCCTACCCCTATTTTTGGAGGGACTTTGAAAAACTAGGAGGAGAAATTCATGAGTGCAACATGGGGTAATTACTTAAAATTGACTATATTTGGAGAATCCCATGGTAAAGCCATAGGGATTGTCTTAGAGGGTGTACCACCAGGCATTACCTTGGATAAGGATTTTATCCATAGGCAGCTCCAAAGAAGAGCCCCGGGCCAAAACAAATTGTCCACCCAAAGACAGGAAAAAGATCAATTTGAAATACTCAGCGGTTATTTTAAGGATAAAACCACCGGCACTCCTATGACCTTTGTCATAGCCAATCAGGATCAATACTCCAGGGATTATACAAAACAAAAAAATATCCCCCGACCTGGCCATGGAGACTATCCTGGATATGTAAAATACCATGGCTTTAACGACTATAGAGGAGGGGGACATTTTTCTGGTCGCCTCACAGCCCCCTTGGTTCTAGCAGGAGCCATTGCTCAACAACTGCTTAAGATAAGAGATATTCATATAGGTAGTCATATCAAAAGCATTTATAATATACAAGATGAACAATTTAATAAAATCCATATTCAATCAGAACAGCTAGAAAGCTTAAAGGATAAAGACTTTCCTATATTAAAGAATGCCCAGGAACAAAAAATGAAAGAGGCTATCCTAGAGGCAAAAAATGATCTGGATTCGGTAGGGGGGGTAATAGAGACCGCGATGATCAATATCCCAGCTGGTCTGGGCTCGCCCTTCTTTGACTCAGTGGAAAGCCGATTGGCCCATATGCTATTTTCCATACCCGCAGTAAAGGGAGTGGAGTTTGGCAGTGGGTTTGATCTCTCCACAATGAAGGGCTCCCAAGGTAAGGATGAATATAGGGTAGAAGAAGGACAAATAAAAACTCTAGCTAATCATAATGGAGGAATCCTAGGGGGCATCACCACCGGTATGCCCATTATCTTCAACACCGCCTTCAAGCCCACCCCCTCCATAGGTCAAAGGCAAAGGACTATTGATATAGAAAAAATGGAAAACATAGATCTAGAAATTATCGGTCGCCATGACCCCTGTATTCTGCCTAGGGCCGTTCCTGTAGTAGAAGCAGTAGGTGCATTGGGACTTCTAGATCTTATCATAGAAAGGGAGGGGAGATCATGGATGAGTTAGAGCAATTAAGGGCTGAAATAGATGAAATAGATAGGAAAATGACCATACTCTTTGAGGAACGAATGAAAATCGTGGATAAAGTGGGCCAATATAAACAAAAAAACAACCTTCCCATTTTAAACACCCATAGAGAGGAAATGGTGCTAGCAAAAAATAGCACCTATCTACAAGATAAGAGTCTACAGGAACCCTTAAAGAAATTTTTTATCTCTTTGATGAAGATCAGCAAAGAGAAACAAAATTTTTCATAGGTTTTGAAGAGAGATTTTTCAAAAGAGAGGAGAACCCCCATGAAGCAGCTTTACGGATTAATGGGAGAAAAACTAAGCCATAGCCTTTCCCCTGCTATTCATGCCGAAATATTTCAAAAACTAAATATCTCTGCCCATTACCATCTCTTTGAAATTGAAAAGTCCAATCTAAGGGATGCTATTTTAGGCTTAGAGGCCCTGGGAATAAAGGGTGTCAATGTCACCATTCCCTATAAAGTAGAAATAATGAAATACCTTGATGAGCTCTCATCGGAAGCCAGAAAAATAGGGGCAGTAAATACCTTACATATAGAAAAGGACAAGATCATGGGCTACAACACCGATTATCATGGATTTGGAATGATGCTTAGCCACTATGGAGTAGAGGTGAAAAATAAAAAGACGGTAATTTTAGGTTCAGGAGGAGTGTCCAAAGCAGTCATACAATATCTTAAGGATGAGGATGTAGGCGGAATAACCCTTGTCAGCAGAGATAAAAATAAAGCAAGGGCAACCTATAATGACCTGGAAATTGTGGACTATAGAGAACTACCCTTCCTAGAACAAAAAGACATCCTCATCAACTGTACGCCCTTAGGAATGTACCCTTATATCCAGGAATGCCCGGTAAGGAAAAGGGTGCTTTCAAATTTTTCCTGGATCATAGATTTGATCTATAATCCCCCAGAAACCCTACTTCTAAAACAGGCAAGGGAAATTGGGATACAGGGAATAAATGGATCCACCATGCTAGTGGGCCAAGCTATAAAAGCCCAAGAAATATGGAATAATACCCTCTTTTCTGAAGAGTTCATGGAAGCTATTCATAAAAAAATTTTTAAGAAATAAGAAAAAATATTGTGTAAGAAAAAAAATAGCTGTATAGTATTATAAGTAAAGAAAAAATAAAATCTATATAAAAGAGATAAGAACAAAATAGTAAAATAAAGATGGATCTTAAATAAAATATTCCATAAACCATAGGTGTACTTTCCTTTTTCAAGTAAGACCCTTATATTTTATTTAAGGTACTTTGTAACTAAACTATAATAGAGGAGAAAACCCTATGAAAGAATTACTTTATGTCATTCCCCCCCATGAACACGATGTACTTACCTTAACAAAAATATTAGAAGAACACCCACAAATAAAATTCGTATCCCTAATGGGTATAGACATGGGAGGAAATACCACAGCAGAAAAAATACCCATGCATTTATTCATAGAAGACATGGAAGACTTTCTGACCTACGGTATCCAAACCGATGGATCCAGTGTTGTGCTCCAGGAAATTGCCACATTAAATAATGCTCGACTAGATATTATCCCTGATATCCACGTCAATTGGATTGTGGATTACAACTATGATTTTATAGAGAAAGAAGACTGTCTGCCCGTAGGGACCCTCATCATTCCATCCTTCCTAGTACATGAACATAAAAAAGTAGACTCTAGAGCCATTCTAGAAAGAGCAGCCCAATATTTTAAAGAATCCACTCTAGAATTATTAACCCAATATCCTCATCTATTAAAAAACCTAGGACTAGCAGATATAGAAGATATAGAGGACATCACCCTTACCGCCGCTACAGAATTAGAGTTTTGGGTCAAGACCCCTGAAGATAAGGCAGACATAGAAAAGCTTACCACCTCCCAAACCCTAAAGGAACAATATTGGAAACGCACCCAAGGTACAGTCCGTACTGCCCTAGAAAAAACCATGATAGAGATTGAGAAATATGGCTTCCAACCCGAAATGGGGCACAAGGAAGTGGGAGGAGTAAGAAGTCAAATAGGCGTAGATGGAAAGTCCAATCATGTTCTAGAGCAATTGGAAATTGATTGGAAATACAGCACTGCTCTACAGGCGGCCGATAATGAAATATTTGTTAGACAAATTGTAGAGGACCAATTTCAACACCATGGATTAGAAGTAACCTTTAGGGCGAAGCCCATAGAAGGAGTAGCGGGCAGCGGAGAACACACCCATGTGGGTATCGCCCTGAAATTGAAAAGCGGCAGGATAATAAACCTCTTTGCTCCAAAGGAGTTAAAGGAAGATTATTTAAGCACCCTAGGCTATGGTGCCCTAATGGGGATACTGAGAAACTATGAAATTGTAAACCCCTTTATTAATTCTAGTATAGATGCCTTTAATCGACTAAAGCCAGGTTTTGAAGCTCCTGTATGTATTGTTACTTCCCTAGGTCATACTGTGGAGAATCCTTCCAGAAACCGCTCGGTATTGGTAGGCTTGGTAAGGGATATGCAAAACCCCTTAGCCACACGCTTTGAAGTTAGATCCCCCAACCCCCTATCCAATACATTTTTGGTCATTGCTGCCCTTTACCAAGCTATGCTGGATGGAATGATGGCCGTGGCCCAGAGCGGGAAAGAGGGTAAGGAGTTAGAAAGGGAAATTTCTAAAAAAGCAGGACAGGAAGGATTTTATCTAGAAAAAAATAGAGCCTATCGTAGTGAAGAAAATGTATTTGAATACTATAGCCAGCAGGAAAGAAATGCTATCTTTGGTACCCCACCGGCAACTCCTTGGGAAAATATAAGCTATTTTGATCAACATAAGGATCGGGTAGGAATTCTATTAAGGGGAGAAGTGATGACTCCAAATACCATAAATTCGGTTAAAGCCAGTACCATAGATATTTGGAAAAAAGAGCTTCTCAATCGTGTATTAATAGAGAACATCCACCTTATTAGAGAATGCAAAAAACTCCATAAAGAAGATACCGCAACAGATTTAGACGAAGTCCTCTGGAGAAAAATAAATGCTCTTCGCCATGAGCTCATGAAAAATTCCCTAGAAAAAACCTCCCTCCTAGGGCGAATTAGAGAAGCCCTTATGGAGGAAGATTATGAAATCGCCTCGGAATTACAAATAGAAATGAGTAAAAAGATTCAAGAACTAAGACAAGGATATATTCGATATAAGAGAAACTTAATAGACCTATAAAATAATAATCCCTAGAAAATATTTTCTAGGGATTATTATTTTATAGAGAGAAAGATGGAAATAATCAAAAAATAAGGTAAAATAGTGAATAATAAAGAAATCAATTAAGGGTAGTATTAATAGAAAGAATGTACAGAAGACAAATTTTAAAAAATGATTTTGGAGAGGTAGGTACAAAAGATGAAGAAACAAAATATTGTAGGCATTCTACTTATCCTCTGCATACTAGCAGTGATTATATATTTTATTCTCTCCCCCTCAGCCTTTTATTCCCTTAAGGAAATATTACTAAATGTAGATGAATTAAAGGAATATATACAGAATTTTGGTATTTGGGGCCCTATTATGATTATTTTCATACAGATTATACAGGTCATTATCGCCCCTATCCCTGGAAGTATAACTGCTTTAGCAGCAGGGGCAGTATATGGAGTGATCAAAGGTTTTTTATTGAATGCTTTGGGGATTATTTTAGGATCGGTTATTGCCTTTTATCTGGCAAGATTATTTGGAAAACCCTTGGTTATCAGGCTAATAGGAGAAAAATCCTATAATAAATATATCAATATGGTCTCCGAAAGATATACGGTGGGATTATTAATTCTGTTCTTTTTACCTTTTTTTCCCGATGATGCCCTATGTCTTTTAGCTGGAATTTCTCCCATGCCCATAGCTGTTTTTTTGTTCCTCGTTGTTATCGGACGATTGCCAGGCATGTTTGTCTCTACCTTAGTGGGTAGTGGAGCCCTTACCCTGTCCTTGCCTATTTGGATTGCCGTAGGAATGCTATCCATAATGACCATTTATTTGTCCATGAAATATAATGAAAAAATTGAACACTTTGTCTATAGAAATGTAGAAAGGCAAAAGGCAAGAATAGAGAAGAGAAGAAAAACAATTCATAGAAAAATGGAAAAAAGAACAAGAAAAAGGAGGAAATAATCAAAATATTCCCTCCTTTTCTTATTGTAAAAAATATCTATTTACAGGATAATAAGAATGAAAGTAAATGAAGAAAGTATATATAAATATAGATGGGGAAGCAACTCGGTTTCTGAATAAAAAATACCAAGAGACTATTTTGGCATAAAATTTTGTTGTCGATTATCTGTTTCCTCTAAAATCGGCTGTGGCTCTTATCATAAGAAAGAATAGGACGTGACACTATGAAAATTGGTATCCCAAGATCCCTGCTCTACTATTATTATTACCCCTTGTGGAAAAACTTTTTTGAGGAATTAGGTGTGGACGTAGTTACTTCGCCCCCTACCACCAAAAAAATTTTAGATCTAGGGGTACGCAATATGGTGAGCGATATCTGTGTACCCATTAAAATATTTATGGGGCATTTTTATTATCTAATGGAAAAAGAGCTTGATTATATCTATGTACCTAGAATGGTATCTATAGAAAAAAGGAAATTCTTTTGTCCAAAATTTATGGGATTACCTGATTTGGTGAGGCATACCATAGAGAATCCCAAAAAAGTTTTAAGGCCTTCCATAGTGGCCAAGGATGACAACATTGCCCTACTAGAAAACTTTCTGCCCTTAGCAGAGCCCTTGGGGAAAACCAAGGGAGAAATCAAAAAGGCATTAAAAAAGGCAGAAACAGCCTGGCTCCACTTTAGGCAATTATCCAAGGAAGGTTACTTTCATCAAGACGCTATGAATATAGCCCTGGGGAAAGTACAAAAAGAAAATTTACCCATATATCAGGGTGGAGAGATTACCATAGGCCTAATTGGCTATGTATATAATATCTATGATGACTACATATCCATGAACATCATGGAAAAACTCCAACAATTAAATATAAAAGTGATTACCTTTGATATGCTACCAGAAAATGAAATAGAAAGACCCATAAAGCAAATGGATAAGGCACTATTTTGGACCTTTTCTAATAAACTATTGGGCGCAGGAAAGCATTTATTTAGAAAAAATCAGGTGGATGGAATCATCCATGTCACTGCCTTTGGATGTGGGCCTGATTCCATGATTGGGAAAATGTTTGAACTAGAGTCCCAAGATACCCAGATCCCCTTTATGACCCTTCGTATTGATGAACATACAGGAGAAAACCACCTGCAGACTCGAGTAGAGGCCTTTACGGATATGATAAAAAGAAAAAAAGTTTAGCAGAGAAGGAGTGTGTGACATGAAAATATCCTTTCCCTATATGGGCGTTCCCTTTGTATATAAAAAAGTGTTGGAATTATTGGGACATGACGTCATTATGCCCCCTAGACCTTCCCAAAGAACGATAGATCTCGGGGTAAAATATAGTCCAGAATTTGCTTGTTTTCCCCTAAAGGTGATTATGGGCTCCTATATTGAAGCCATAAAGATGGGGGCAGATACCATCGTCACCAGTGGAGGACATGGCCCTTGTCGGGCAGGCTTTTATGGAGAAAACCATCAACAAACGCTAAAACAGTTGGGCTATGATGTGGACTTCATTGTTTTCGATGGTTGGCGGGATAATATTAAACGCAATATACAAAATGTACGCAAGATTAAGGGTAAAAATTCTATATTTAAGGTATATAAAATCGTCAGGCTTGTCTATCAAATGCTCCAGGTGGTAGATAGCCTAGAGATGCGCATTCAAACCCTAAGGGCCTATGAGAAGGCAAAGGGCACCTGTAATAAAATATGGGATGCCATTCAGAGAAAACTAGATGAAGTAGAAACCAAGGAACAATTAGAAGAATTTAAAAAATATTTTTATGATCAATTAGATAGGGTAGAACTACAAGAAGTAGCTCCCCAGGAAAAAATCCGTATAGGGATAGTGGGGGAAATCTATGTGGTCATGGAACCTTCCATTAATATGCAAATAGAAAAGGTACTAGGAGATATGGGAGTAGAAGTGAGAAGATCCCAATATCTTTCCCAGTGGGTAGAACACAATATGATTCCCTTTAAAAAAACCCATGAAGATGAAATTCTAAAAAAAGGTGAACCTTGGATTGAAATCTCTATAGGGGGCCATGCAAAACAGACCATGGGTCATATTGTGGATTATAAGCAGCAAGGTTTTGATGGAATTATTCATTTAATGCCCTTTGCTTGTTTGCCAGAACTCATTTCCCAGGGCATTATGCCTAAGATATCAGAGGAGCTGGATATCCCAGTACTCACCATTCCCTTAGATGAACAAACAGGACTGGCCAACAATCTTACCCGTATAGAAGCCTTTGTAGATTTATTAAAAAACAAAAAGAATAATCAACATAAAACTGCTGTTATAGCATAAGGGGGAAATAAACTATGGGAAAAATTTTTATTGGCATTGATGTAGGTTCTGTCAGTACCAATGTTGTTGCCATAGATCTATCAGGAAATTTAATTTTTGAAAATTACCAAAGAACCAATGGGCAACCTATAGCCTCAGTAAAAAGAGGATTAGGAGAATTAAAAAAAGAATATGAGAATGTGGAAGTATTGGGGGTGGGAGCCACAGGCAGTGGAAGGCAACTGGCAGGAGTTATGGTAGGGGCAGATATTGTAAAAAATGAGATCACTGCCCATGCCGTTGCATCCATCCAAGAGGTACCAGGAGTACGAACTATCTTTGAAATCGGGGGACAGGACTCAAAGATTATTATCCTACAGGATGAAATGGTTGTGGATTTTGCCATGAACACCGTATGTGCCGCAGGAACGGGATCCTTTTTGGATCATCAATCTGAAAGATTGGGCATTCCCATTGAAGAATTTGGGGACATGGCCCTTACCGCTCAAAAAGATGTCCGTATTGCAGGGCGATGTACAGTATTTGCCGAATCTGACATGATTGCCAAACAACAATTTGGTTTTTCCAAGGCGGAGATTATCAATGGACTGTGCCAAGCCCTGGTGAGAAACTATATCAATAACCTAGGTAGGGGGAAAAAACTAGAACCGCCCTTTGCTTTCCAGGGAGGTGTAGCTGCCAATAAGGGGATAGTGGCTGCCTTTAAAAGAGAGGTAGGCCCAGATATTACCGTGCCTGAGCATCATAAGGTCATGGGTGCCCTAGGAGCGGCCCTTCTTTCTAAGGAATACATCACCCAAAGTAAGCAAAAAACTACCTTTAGAGGATTTGAATCCCTAGATATGGAATTCACTCCTTCCAGCTTTGATTGTACCGGTTGTTCCAACCAATGTGAAGTCATCAAAGTGGAAGCCGACGGACAAGTGATTGCCATGTGGGGCGATCGTTGTGGGAAATGGACCAATAGCCTTTAGAGAAATTTTGAGCTTTAACTTTTCCCTATCTCAGTTTCTATATACTCTATATTTTTCCTCTCTTTTGCATTTGACAGCACATGTAGAAAAGTATAAAATATTGGAGTTAAAGTTACAATAAAGGATATTGTAGAAATAAGATATTATTTCACGATTTATCATAGGATAAACAAATAAATGGAGGGGACAAAGTGGGTACAAAATATATTTTTGTTACGGGTGGAGTTGTTTCTTCCTTGGGAAAAGGAATTACAGCTGCCTCCCTGGGAAGATTGTTAAAAGCAAGAGGATTAAAGGTATCTATTCAAAAGTTTGATCCATACTTAAACTATGATCCGGGTACCATGAGCCCATATCAGCATGGAGAGGTATTTGTTACTGAAGATGGTGCTGAGACTGACTTAGATTTAGGGCATTATGAACGTTTTATTGATGAGAATTTAACCAAATACAATAATGTTACCACAGGGAAAATCTACTGGTCTGTGATTTCTAAGGAAAGAAAGGGCGAATACCTGGGAGGGACAGTACAGGTTATCCCTCATATTACCAATGAAATTAAAAACAGAGTGCATATTGTAGCCCAGGACAGTAATCCTGATGTAGTGATTACTGAAATAGGGGGCACCATTGGAGATATCGAAAGCTTACCTTTTTTAGAAGCCATAAGACAAATTAAATATGATGTAGGACAGGAAAATGTTTTATATATTCATGTATCCTATATTCCTTACTTAGAAAAGGCGGGAGAATTAAAGACCAAACCCACCCAACATAGTGTAAAGGAATTAAGAAGTATAGGGATTCAGCCTGACATCATTGTATGCCGTTCCGAAAAGGAATTATCTGAAGAAGTAAAAGAGAAGATAGGACTATTTTGTAATGTGCAACCTAGAGCAGTTATACAAAACTTAGATGCTGGTCATTTGTATGAAGTCCCCTTGCTTTTAGAAAAAGAGGGACTAGCCAATCTAACCTGTGAAAAATTAGGCCTAGGCTGCCAAAAGCCCGACCTATCTGAATGGGGAGACATGGTAGACCGCGCCAAACATTTAGAAAATAAAACAACCATTGCCTTAGTGGGGAAATATGTAGAATTAAAGGATGCCTATATTTCAGTGGTGGAATCCCTAAACCATGGAGGTATTGCCAACAATACTATAGTGGACATTAAATGGGTCCATGCAGAAGAACTCAATGAAGACAATGTTGATGAACAATTAAAGGATGTAGATGGTATTTTAGTGCCTGGTGGCTTTGGACAACGGGGAATAGAGGGAAAAATCTCTGCCGTTAAATATGCTCGGGAAAACAAGGTGCCTTATCTAGGCATTTGTCTAGGATTACAAGCAGCCGTCATTGAATTTGCAAGAAATGTGGGCAACCTAAAAAATGCCCACAGTAGTGAACTAGATCCAGAAACACCCTATTCTGTAATAGATATTATGCCCGAACAAAGGGATATTGACGAAAAAGGTGGCACCATGAGATTAGGCGCCTATCCTTGTAAATTAACAGAGGATACAAAGGCCTATGATGCTTATCAAGATGAAGTGATTTATGAAAGACATAGACACCGATATGAAGTAAGCAACCACTATAGAGACATTTTAAAAGAAAAGGGATTAATCATCAGCGGATTATCGCCCAATGAAAGATTAGTGGAAATTATTGAATTGCCAGATCATCCATGGTTTGTAGCCAGTCAATTCCATCCCGAATTCAAGTCTAGACCCAATAGACCCCATCCATTATTTAGGGATTTTGTAAAGGCAACGTTAAATCACAAGAATAAATAGGGGGCTGTCCCAGGGGCATATAAATATATGTTCTTGGGCGGCCTCTTTTTCATGCTAAAATATCATTTATCCACAGGTTCAATCTTTTTATGACGGTATAAACCCCTTTATTTTATCTAAATTGTCTAAATTATTAGCAAATTTTTGGAAAATTGTGGGTAAAATAGGGAACTGTGTGGAAAACTCCACATAAAACTGTGGATAATGTGGATAAAACTGTGAATAGATAGTATGTTCGACAACTTTTTGTATATCTTGTGGGTAGATTAGAGATAAACCACAAGAATTAACCACAGGGTTTGTGGAGTATAATTTTGTGGATAATGTTGATAATCTTAAAGACAAAAAAACGAAAAATTTTCAAAAAATATGCAATGGATTTCATAAAAAATAATAAAGAAACTTAAATAATAACAAAGGATTTTCATTATTTATCTAGAACATATTATATTAGTTGAGGTGATTAAAAGGAGGTGTTTTCGGGTTGGAAACACAATTTACAATAGCCCATAGGTGTGATGAGTGTGGAAAAATAGAATTCTATCATCTTTCGCTCTTTCAACTATCTGGGAAAAAGCCCCTGCAGCTAAATTGTTCCTGTGGGCATAAGGGAATAAATATAACCACAAGAAATTATAAAACCTATTGGATTAGTATCCCCTGTGCAGTGTGTACAACACAACATATTTACCAGATTTCCTTAAGAGAAATTCTAAAGGGAGAGCCGGTGATTTTATCTTGCCATGATTATGACCTAGAGTTGTGCTTTTTAGGAGAAAAAAACAGGGTAGAGAAAATCGTGGATGAATATGAGCAAGATTTAGAGGATATTATAGATGATCTAGGTTATGATGATTACTTTGAGAATGGTGAAATCATGATGGAGTGCTTAAACCTTTTACATGATTTGGCAGAAGAACAAGGATTGACCTGTGAATGCGGCATGTCAGATGTAGATGTCAACCTTTTACCGGATAAAATAGAACTAAAATGTAATAACTGTCGAAACACATACATGGTATCCGCCAATACTCGAAAAGATGTGGAAGATTTGAAAAATAGGGAAAGCATATATATAGGGAAAAACCCGTTTTCTCGATGGGAAAGCTACCCTATGGATCCTAACTAAATATATCGCGAGGATAGAAGGGAGGGGAAAACCCCTGCCTTCTATTTTTTTTGAGCTTTCTTTCCTCCCATTTGACGAAACCTAAGGCAAGTGGTATATTTAGAAAGAACATTGTCAACATTCCTACATCATTAAACTTTTCTCTATATTCCTTTTAAAAAAATCCAATTTGGTAAATAATAGTAAATAATATAAGAAAACTCTATATAGACACAGATACATATACTCCCTAGCCTTTCAATTGTGCTAGGAAAATTTCATATTATGAATAGTCTTTTTCCTAATGACTTAAATTGTTTAAAACTTTTTAGCGTAAAAACACGGAGGTGGAAATTTGGAATCAATAGATTTAACAAAAAAAACTGTGGCAGAGCTGCGGGAAATAGCCAAGGCATTGGAAATTAAATCGGTTACCAAATATAAAAAGGATGAATTAATCCATTTGATTGAAGATCATAAGAAAGCAAAAAGCTCGTCCCCAGAGGATAGCTCATTAAAGGATGAGACCAAGGCTAAAAGTATAGATGAAAATCCCAAAGAAGAGAAAGAGAAAGAACAACATCGTCATCAAAATTCCCGACCTAAATATCCAAAACTAAAGGATTCTATTGAGGATGCAGTGACCCGAGTAGGTGTTTTAGAAATTTTACCTGATGGTTACGGCTTTTTAAGAGTAAGCAATTATCTTTCAGGAGATAAGGATATTTATGTTTCTCCCTCTCAAATCAGAAGATTTAATCTAAGAACAGGGGACAAAATCATAGGAAAAATCAGAACCCCAAAGGATGGGGAGAAGTACAACGCTTTATTATTTGTAGAGGCTGTAAATGATGACCGTCCCGAATCTGTGGTACGAAGACCTTCCTTTGACGATCTTACCCCCATCTTTCCCAATGAAAGAATTAAATTAGAATATAACCCCAACGATCTTTCCACAAGATTGGTAGATTTTATTGCTCCTATCGGCAAGGGACAAAGAGGAATGATTGTCGCCCCTCCTAAAGCAGGAAAAACCATTTTATTAAAAAAAGTTGCCAATAGCATTGCCAAAAACCATCCAGATATAGAACTCATAGTCCTTTTAATTGACGAACGTCCTGAAGAAGTCACGGATATGCAGAGGTCTATCAAGGGAGATGTTATTTATTCTACCTTTGATGAATTGCCAGAAAATCATATTAAGGTTTCTGACATGGTATTGGAGAGGGCCAAAAGACTGGTAGAACAAGGAAAAGATGTGGTCATCCTTTTAGACAGCATCACTAGACTGGCTAGAGCAAACAATATGGTGGTCCCCCCATCGGGAAGAACCCTATCAGGTGGACTTGATCCAGGAGCCCTCCATAGACCCAAAAGATTTTTTGGAGCCGCCCGAAACATAGAAGAGGGAGGCAGTCTGACCATCTTAGCCACTGCCCTAATTGACACCGGCAGTAGAATGGACGATGTCATCTTTGAAGAATTTAAAGGGACAGGCAATATGGAACTACACCTAGATAGAAAACTATCCGAACGGAGAATATTCCCCGCCATTGAAATCAATAGATCAGGTACCCGTAGGGAGGATCTTCTTCTTGATCAGACCCAATTGGGCGCTGTATGGGGCATACGAAATATCATGAACAATATGAACGTAGGAGAGGTAACAGAAGTCATTATCAAACATCTTTCCCGCAGCAAAACCAACGAAGAGTTTTTAAGTAATATGGAAAATGTTTTAAAGGATTTTAAATATTAGTAAGATGGATATATAGTAGAAGACAATTTCTTTGTATTTTGACTAAGGGGTGTAGGTGTTTATTAGATTATAGATATATATTGATAGCGGATAAACTAGCTGTATTCGTTGATGGAGATTTGCTTTGTGAAGGGGCTTAGAGAATGTTTGCGAACCGAAAGATTAGTCATGTCAACTGTTTGAGCAAAGCGAGTTTTGACGTGACCTGTAGGAAGCTTACAAACTCTTGGCCCCGAAACAGGAGTAAATCGGAATCAACGAATACAGCGATAGTAAGACCAAGAATCTAGTAAACAACCTTGCATAGAAAATGGAAATAATGTTATAGTAAAAATACCAATCAAAAAGTTGCCAAAGAAATAATATCTTGTTATAATAGAAAAAGTGTAAACATAGCAAATTCATTTAAATAATTGCAATGATATGATTCTGAGGTAAGGAAAGAGGTGAACTCGATGAAAGCAGGAATTCATCCAAATTATAACAAAGCTATAGTAAAATGTGCTTGTGGAAATACCTTTGAAACAGGCTCAGTAAAAGACGAATTAAAAGTAGAAATTTGTTCTGAATGCCATCCATTCTTTACTGGACGCCAAAAACTTGTAGATACAGGTGGACGTGTAGAAAGATTTAAGAGAAAATATGGTATGAAAGATAGCGAATAATCTAGCATTCTAAGCCGACCCTATGGTCGGCTTTCGTTTTTTTATTCCTAGGGTATCCTATAAGGGAAAGGAGCTTTGCCATGGGTATGACCATTGAACAATTATTAGCAAAAGCCACTAGATTACTCAAAGAACATGGGGTAGCCACTGCAAGGCTGGATGCAGAGGTTATATTAGCTCATTTATTAAATTGCCAGCGAATTGATTTTATTATCAAGCCAAGAGAGATTATTGAGGAATCTATAGAAAAACAATATCAACAAAAAATAAAGGAAAGAAGTCAGGGCAAACCTGTTCAATATATTATCGGTCAACAGGAATTTATGGGCCTAAATTTCCAAGTGACTCCTGCTGTACTCATCCCTCGACCGGATACAGAAATATTAGTGGAAAGGGCTATAGAAGAGGCCCAAAATATGCACAGACCCTTAAACATAGTAGATATAGGTACGGGAAGTGGAGCCGTCACCCTATCCTTGGCCCATTTTATTCAGGGGTGTCATGTCCATAGCGTAGACATCTCCAAGGAAGCATCTGAAATCGCCCAGGAAAATGCCAGAAACCTATGCTTAGAGGAAAAGGTTACCTTTTATATAGGGGATATCTTTAGCCCCCTGGGTCCAGAACTACAAAAGAGTGTGGATTTGCTTATCTCCAACCCACCCTATATCCCCAGGGAGGAAATAAACCATCTTCAACGGGAGGTAAGGTTGTTTGAACCCCATCTGGCTCTAGACGGAGGAGAGGATGGGTTGGATTTCTATAGAAGATTAATCCAAGAGGGGAAGAAATTTTTATCGTCCCAGGGGAAAATGATTTTTGAAGTAGGCCACGATCAAGCCGAGGACGTGGTACAGATAATGAAAGAGGAAGACTATTTTAAGAGAATAGAAATAAAGAAGGATTTAGCTGGGATAAAAAGAGTGGTGTTAGGAGAAGCCAAACATTTCCAACCCTAGACTATAAAATAAAATCATGTTATAATCTTTTGAGGCATAAAATGTATAATAACAACAAACCTTTGACACAGTAAAAACATGGACAATCATTGGGAATCATCAAAACATTGTTTTCATAAGGGAGAAGGGATTTTGGATATGTAGCCGTTTGACAAGTAAAGTCAAGGGAAAACACCATCAATAAAAATAAACATAAAATGAAGGGGAAGACCCTAAGGTAATAAGCAGGATAGATTAACGTAATTAATGGAGGGGGAAAGAAACCCAATGTTAGAAAAATTAGAATTTCTAGGGGAAAGATACCAAGAACTAAGTAAACAAATTAGTGACCCTGAAATCATAGCCGATCAAAATCAATGGAAAGAGCTAGTCAAAGAACATTCTCATCTAGAGCCCATTGTCAACAAATATAAAGAATATACACAAGTCATAGAAGGAATAGAAGAAGCCAAAGAGCTTCTAAAAGACAAACTAGAAAAAGACTTTAAAGAAATGGTAGAAACAGAACTACAAGAACTAGAAGAAAAAGAAACAATCATAGAGGAAGAGCTAAAAGTCCTTCTCATCCCTAAGGACCCCAACGATGAAAAGAATGTTATTGTAGAAATTCGAGGGGGAGCAGGAGGAAATGAAGCGGCTCTATTTGCAGGAGATTTGCTCAGAATGTATACCCGCTATGCAGAAAGACAGGGCTGGAAAGTAGAAACCATGAGCTCCAATATTCCCGATACCGGAGGAATAAAGGAAATTGTATTCCTAATAGAGGGTAAGGGTGCCTATAGTCGTCTGAAATATGAAAGTGGAGTGCATAGAGTACAAAGAATTCCTACTACAGAATCCGGAGGAAGAATCCATACCTCTACGGCTACAGTAGCTGTACTACCAGAGGCAGAGGATGTAGATGTGGAAATCAGTCAAAATGATTTACGGGTAGATGTATTCCGTTCCTCAGGCAATGGGGGACAAAGTGTTAACACCACTGACTCTGCAGTGCGTATTACCCATCTACCTACAGGACTCGTGGTTTCTTGCCAGGATGAAAAGTCCCAACTAAAAAACAAAGATAAAGCCATGAAAATCTTAAAAGCAAGAATACTAGAAATAGAGCAAGAAAAACAAAGTGAAGAAATCGCAGAATCTAGAAAGAGCCAAGTAGGCACAGGAGATAGAAGTGAAAGAATCCGTACCTATAACTTCCCCCAGGGAAGAATCACTGACCATCGTATTGGTCTTACCGTACACAAATTAGAGGCCTTCCTAGATGGAGAAATAGACGAAATGATAGATGCATTGACCACTACCGACCAAGCAGAAAAATTGAAAAAAACCCAATCCTAATCAAAAAACATCACTTTTTGTACCGACCCCCAAAAGTTAGACCAAAAATCTAACGATTGGAGGTCGGTATTTTTATGGCTGTATACAGTTATGAGTTTAAAAAGAAAGTTGTAGATGCATATTTACGTGGCGAAGGAGGTTATA
>NZ_JANKAS010000009.1 GCF_024622505.1 Irregularibacter muris | reverse complement strand
GAGAATTAAAGAGAAACTTGGATGGCTAAGTCCAGTGCAATACAGACTTAGTCTTCAGGCTGCATAAAAATAGCGAGGCAGCCGAAACTGTCTCGCTAATAAAGTCTAACTTTAAGGGGTCACCTCAAATAGGGATGTCTTTTTAGTTTAAAGAAAAGTTGAGCTTGCTAGTAAGGGACTAAATATTTCCATAGTATTACAGTGGACGCAGCCGCTTTCTTGTTAGGAGAAAATGTCATTACAATAGTGGAATGAGCTATTTCAAAAATGAAATGCAGAATAGGCCTGAAATCATAGAAAAAAGAGCAATATCTATAAAACTATTTCACTATTGAAATGCACTGTAAAAATTAGGAAATAAAAGGATGAAAATAAATTAAAAAAAAGGGCTAATTTTGTAGAAAAATGTTGTAAAATATCCTTATCAGTTTAAGGCATCGCCAGTGGAAAGGGTAGATAGAGAAAAAGAATTTTTAGTCAGATTGTATACATGATGAAAATTTAACATATTGGCAAGCTTGTTGCATTGTATAATTATTGGATTTCATTAAAAGATTCTGTTTCAAAAGAAGAAGCAGGATAGAGACTTGAAATATAAGGTTTATTGATAATAAGCAATACCATGAACAATTAGTCTTGGTTAAGTTAAATTTTTAACAGGAGGGATAAAATGAAAAACATTGATTATTCTGCCCCAAAATCCGTTGAAGAAGCAGTAGAAATTTTAAAAGGAGCAGATCAAGGTACCCAAATCATTGCAGGAGGTACAGATATTATCATTCAAATGAATAGAAATATTAAGTCTCCTCAAAAAGTAGTGGATATTAAAAAATTAGTGAGTTAAAATATGTAAAAGAGGAAAAGGATTTTATAAAAATAGGAGCCTTAACCCCCTTTCACATTATAGAGAATTCAGAAATTATCAACAAAAATGCTAAGGCCCTGGCTATTGCATGTTCAGAAGTGGGATCACCTCAAATAAGAAACTTGGGTACCATAGGAGGAAATATTGTAAATGCTTCTGCTGCTGGAGATTCCATAGCTGCACTTATGGCTCTAGATGCCTATGTTACTTTAACAAGCAGTAGGGAAGAAAGAATCATGAGCCTTGAAAAGTTTTATCAGGGAGATGGAGACTGTCAAATTCGAAAAGATGAAATATTAACAGAAATCTTTTTTAAAACTCCCAGTGAAAATGCAGTCACTAGCTTCAGAAAACTAGGAAAAAGAAAGGCCTTAGCCATTGTAGTGATCAGTATTGGTGCCCTCATAGAAAAAAATGAGGAAAATATATGTACAAAGGTACACATTGCTTTAGGAGCCATTTCAAGATATCCAGTAAGGGTCAGAGAAGCCGAGGAAATCTTAATCAATAAGGAACTTAATGAAGAAAATATAAATAAGTGTATAGAAAAATTATCCCAAGTGACAGATAGCAGTGTGCAAAATTCACCCTTTAAGGATTTAGCCCTTTATAAAAGAGAAAGTATGAAGGGGATCTCCACAGAAGTGTTTGATCATATCCTAATGCAATTCAAGGCATAAGCAGTTACCAAAAATTACAGGGATTAGAGGAGGATTAACCATTGGAAAAAGTAAAAATTTCATTCAATCTTAATGATAAGGATGTCATAGTAGAAGTAAATCCAAAGAAAAGATTATTAGATATGCTTAGGGAAGACTTTAAACTTACCAGCGTAAAAGAAGGGTGTTCTGAAGGGGAATGCGGGGCTTGTACTGTAATCGTCGACAACAATGCAGTAACTTCTTGTCTAGTACTAGCACCTCAAGTGGACGGAGCTTCGGTAATTACCTTAGAAGGATTAGCTAAAAATGGAGAACTAGATACATTGCAACAGTCCTTTATTGATGCTGGTGCCGTACAATGTGGATTTTGTACTCCCGGTATGATCCTTTCCGCTAAAGCTTTACTCATGAAAAACCCTCATCCTAGTAAGGAAGAAATTAAAAGGGCCATGTCTGGCAACCTATGTCGTTGTACTGGCTATGTCAAAATTATAGATGCAGTTGAAAAGGCAAGCAATAAATAGATGAAAGGAGGAAAAAATCTATGGACAATTATAAGGTAATCGGTAAAAATGTAATAAAGAAGGATTCCTTAGACAAAGTACTAGGAGAAGCACTATTTTCAGCGGATATAGAATTTGATAATATGCTCTATGGAGCAGTAAAAAGAAGTGAAGTTCCTGCTGCCATAGTAAAAAATATTGATACCACAAAGGCTGAGTCTTTACCAGGAGTCGTTAAAGTATTGACAGCAAAAGATATTCCAGGACACAACGCAGTGGGCATTATCATAAAGGACGAGCCGGTATTGGTAGAAGACCAAATAAGAAGGATAGGGGATGCTCTAGCCATCGTAGCCGCAGAAACCAAAGAGATTGCAGAACAAGCTGCAGCTCTTGTAGAAGTAGAGATTGAAGAATTAGAAGGGATATTCACCATAGAGGATGCTCTCAAGGAAGATGCCCATAAAATTCATGGAAACTCCAACCTTCTTCAGGAAAGTGACCTCATCAAGGGAGATGTGGAAGAAGCCTTTAAACAATGTGATGTAATTGTAGAAAACACCTATAAAACAAACTTTGTTGCCCATATGTTTATTGAAACAGAAGCTGGAGTAGCAAAATATGAAAATGGAATTTTAAGTTTTTGGAGTTCCACTCAAAACCCCCACTTTGACAGGGGAGAAGTAGCAAGAATGCTCAATCTTCCCCAAAGTAAAGTAAGAAGTATTCAAGCTACTACGGGAGCAGGATTTGGAGGGAAATTGGATATTTCTGTACAATGTCATGCAGCCCTGTTGGCCTATTATACAGGAAGACCTGTAAAGTTTACTAGAAATAGACATGAATCCATGCTTCTTTCTTCCAAACGTCATCCTATGACCATGAAAGTAAAAACAGGAGCGACGAAAGAAGGGAAAATTCTTGCCATGGATGCTTATGTTACAGGGGATACAGGAGCTTATGCCTCCTATGGACCAGCGGTAATTGCTAGAAATATGACTCACTTAACAGGCCCTTACGAAATCCCCAATGTAAGGATAAAAGCTGCCTTTGCTTATACCAACAACCCAATGGCAGGGGCCTTTAGGGGATTTGGAGTTCCCCAAGCGGCTATAGCCCATGAGGGACAAATGGATATTTTAGCGGAAAAACTATCCATAAGCCCCTACGAAATTAGAATGAAAAATGTCCTAAGGGCAGGATCCATCACAGCGACTAATCAGAAATTATTCGATAGTGTAGGGATTGCTGAAACCATAGAAAAATCTATGGAGAAGGCCAAGGAAGTTATTTTTAATGATGGTGAGGTGAAGTAATATGAAAAAAAGAGGAACGGGAATAGGATGTATGTGGTATGGAATAGGCAATACCGGTTTGCCTAATCCAGCAGCTGCCTTTGTAGAGGTCCATGGAGATGGATCAGTTACGGCCCTAGTAGGATGTGCGGATATTGGACAGGGCTCCTCTACCGTCATGGCACAAATTGTTGCAGAAACCTTAGGGGTTGATTATGAGGATGTTCATGTTATTGCTGCAGATACGGGAGTTACCCCAGAGGGAGGGGCAACTTCTGCTAGTAGACAAACTTATATTTCAGGAAATGCCTGTCATTTAGCCGCCAAAATGGCAAAGGAAACCTTAGTTAAAGTAGCGGCGGAAGTATTGGGAGTTAGCCCTGAAGAGGTAGATTTGAAAAATAAGAAAGCGATTGTAATACAGGATACAGATCAGTTTCTATCCTATGGTGAACTCATGGGAGAAATGAAGAAAAGAGGACTCATTGCTTTAGGAAGCGGTTCCTTTAATCCAGACACTACATCCCTAGATCCCGTTACTATGCAGGGAATTCCCTATGCTTGTTATGCTTTTGCTACTCATGTTGTAGAAGTGGAAGTTGATACACTGACAGGAGAAGTCCATGTGTTAAAGGTGGTAGCAGCCCATGATGTGGGGAAAGCTATCAATAAAAAAATGGTAGAGGGACAAATAGAAGGTGGATATTCCATGGGAGCAGGTTTAGCCCTTTTAGAAAAGGTAGAAGTAGAAAAAGGGAGAATAACAAACCCTGATTTTTCAAAATATCTAGTCTATACTATGGCAGATATCCCAGAGATTTATCCTATTATTGTAGAAGATCCTACCTCTACAGGTCCTTTTGGAGCAAAGGGAGTAGGAGAACCAGCTTTAATACCAGTAGCACCTGCGATTTTAAATGCTATTTATGATGCTATAGGGGTTAGATTTACAGAAGTACCTGTAACTCCTGAAGCCATCATAGAAGCTTTAAATAAAAAATAAAATAAGGGGGATTTATACATGGAGGAGAAAACTATGCCGACACCCACAGACAAAAAAGAAAGCTTTTTAAAGAGAAAGAACATTGAGATTTCTGTACAAAGATATTTAATTGACGCCATGAGTTTTATGGCACTAGGACTTTTTGCATCTTTATTAATTGGTACCATTCTAAATACCATAGGAGACAAGCTGCATATTCCTTTTCTTACTGAGACCATCTGGCCTCTAGCTAGGGATATGTCAGGGGCTGCCATAGGGGTAGCTATAGCCCACGGTTTGCAGGCTCCACCTTTGGTTATGTTTTCAGCAGTTATTATAGGAGCTGCAGGTAATGCCTTGGGAGGACCAGTAGGGGCCTTTATCGCCACAATCATTGGAACAGAATTTGGTAAGATGGTTTCTAAAGAAACTAAGTTAGACATTATTGTTACTCCAGCAGTCACCATTATTGTAGGTGTTTTAGTGGGTTCTGTTGTAGGACCTGTAGTAGGATCATTTATGACTGGTTTAGGATCGCTTATTATGTACGCGACTACCTTACAACCATTTTTAATGGGAATTTTAGTATCTGTTATCGTAGGAATGGCTTTAACTTTACCTATTAGTAGTGCAGCTATCTGTATGATGTTAAGTCTTGGAGGCATAGCGGCAGGTGCAGCCACTGCAGGATGTAGTGCCCAAATGGTAGGATTTGCTGTGATGAGCTATAGAGAAAATGGCTGGGGAGGAGTTGCAGCTGTAGGTTTAGGAACATCCATGCTTCATGTACCTAATATCGTAAAAAACTGGAAGGTATGGATACCTCCAACATTAGTCGCGGCAATTACAGGACCTTTAGCTACCTTAATTTTTAAAATGGAGGGTACACCCATGGGAGCAGGTATGGGTACCAGTGGATTTGTAGGCCAGTTTGGAACCATTAATGCTATGGAAGCAGTAGGTAAGGGTGGATCATCAATGTATATTGGAATACTTCTATTACACATTATTATTCCAATAGTTTTAACCCCTATTATTACGAACTTTATGAGAAAGAAAAACTGGATAAAAGACGGAGACTTAAAATTAAATATGTAATCTAACTATAATAAATAGAAGTGTACAATTACACTTCTATTTATTATTGTAGTATAAAATTATCATTGTAGAAGGGAAAAAGCCTTTCACAATATAAAATACCATTTCATATGTGAAAGACTATCGAATGCCTTAATTGGGTAATTTCCCCCATGATACAATGGAAGCATTTCATATGTGAAAGATAAAGAGGAAAATATCGATAAAATAAGCCTAAAAAGGCGTTAAAATTTTGGCATGAAATTTGCTTATATATTAAGATAGTAATGACAAAGAAAAATATTTTAAAAGATATTTTAAATAGGAGGCTAATTATGAATATTGGTTTTGTTGGTTTAGGAGTAATGGGAAAAAGAATGGCAGCAAATGTTTTAAAGGGAGGATATTCTCTAACGGTATTTGATTTGAACAAAGAAGCAGTAAAGGAATTAGTGGATATGGGAGCTAAGGAAGGACAATCCCCTGCCCAAGCAGCTAAAGAAGCAGATGTTGTTTTTACATCCCTTCCTAATTCTATGATTGTGGAAAATGTTATCTTAGGAAAAGATGGAGTACTCGAGGGAATGGAAGAAGGAAGGACAATTGTTGATTTAAGTAGTATTACTCCCAAATCTATTCAATATATCGCTCAAAAAGCCCAAGAGAAAAATGTACAGGTTTTAGATGCCCCCGTAAGTGGAGGCGCTGCAGGAGCAGAAAAAGGTACTCTTACATTGATGGTAGGAGGAAATAAGGAGAAATTTGAGCAGCTTCTTCCTGTACTCAATCATATTGGCACAAAGGTTACCCATGTAGGGGATGTGGGAGCAGGAGATACGGTGAAACTTGTGAACAATCTTTTACTAGGAGTGAATATGGTCGCTGTTGCAGAAGCTCTGTCCTTAGGAGTGAAAGCGGGTCTTAAACCTGAAGTACTCTATGATATTATCAGCCAAAGTTCAGGATCATCCTATGCCTTAACTGCAAAATACAAAAACTTTATCGCTAAGGGAAACTTTGAGCCAGGATTTATGATTGATTTACAATACAAAGATTTACAACTAGCAGTGGATACCGCTAAGGATTTAAAAGCTCCTTTAATGATTGGAAATCTATCTCAGCAAATGTATGAAATGGCTAGAGCAAAAGGTTTAGGAACAGAGGATATATCTGCTGTATTAAAATTATATGAAGAATGGGAAAATGTTGAAGTGAGAGAGGAGCAAGCTTAATTATGGATATAAAAAAGATGATTGAGGAAAGGATGCCTCTTACCCTTGGGGAAATCATAGACATTGCGGAAAAAGCTAAAGTAAGATTTGTGGATGTAGTATTAGAAGAGACAGAAATTCAAACGGGTAAGACCAAGGATGAGATATTAAAAGAAGTTTTAAAGGAATTTGAACATAACTTAAAAGCTATAGAAGTGGGAATAACCACAGGGAGCAGTTTATTATTAGGAACTACGGGGGCACAGTTAAATAACATTGAAGGACCTAAATTATTTAAGGATGAATTTGTGGATAATGCCCTTACTTACACTATAGCTGCTCAAGTGGGCAACCATGGAGTAGGATTAAATCCCTGTGCGGGAACAGGAGATTCTTGCCCATATACAGGCTTTATTAAAGCTATGATGGATGCCAATTATCAAGAAGAAAGAATTGCTGAAATAGCGGCTATTTTATTAAAAGTAGGCTCTATGTTCAGAGTAGGAAAAACCAGTACAGGATGTAATATGGAAGGTTTTGGAGCAGGATCTGCAGCAGTAGCTGCGGCTCAAGTAGAATTATTAGGTGGAAGCCCTAGAGATGCAGAAAGGGCAATGGTGATTGCCATTTCTCCTACCATTGGTGTGCCTTGTACTCCACGGGTTATGGTGCCAGCTCTATGTGCTACCCATATTGGAGGAGCCATACTAAATGGAACCATGTCTGCAGGATTAGCTGTAAAAACAGATATGGAGGTCAATGTACCTGTAGATGTTATGCTAGCGATGGCAGCAGAGATTCATCCTATATCGGCTAAAGCTTTGGTACCTACCGTAGTAGAGTTTATGCAACCTTTCTTTAAGACCAAAGCCCCAGTAGAAAGGCTTATTGATCCATCCATTAGGGAAGAGGAACAAGCAGAAATCAAAAAGACTTTGGAGAAAGCCAAGGAAGTGTCTAAGAAATTAGCAAAGGGTGCAAGACCCATTACAAATACCTTGGGAGAAGCTGTAGTAGGAGGAAGTAGTCAAGCTGTTGGTTCTCCTACTAATACAGGAAGAATAGCCCATGAATTGGCCAAGGGTAAGATTAAAAAAGTAAAAATAGAACTTTACCCAGAATTATTTGCAAGAAGAGGTATCAATGTTCCTGGAGTACTTATGGGAGCTGTTTATGGATCTTCTACTGCCGACGGAAAAATGTATAAAGAGGTTATGGACTTGGTAGAAAAGGAAGGGATAGAAGTAGAAATCCTTAAAGACGAAGAATACCAAGTACAAAGAGTTACTGTGATTACTGATGAAGGAGAATTCATGGTAGATGCCCTAAATAGAGGTGGTGGACGTTTAGTACTTCGGGATGCTACACCTTCTAAAGAGCAAGCCATAGATATCGCCAATAAGCTAGGAATCGTATTAGTGGAAGCGTAGGAGGAATAAGACTATGAATATTATAGAGAGAATGATAGCTCACAAAGCCAATAAAGAATCTGTAAAAGTAGGAGAGGAAGTAAGCGTTAAAGTAGATTTGGCCATCGCCCATGACGTTACAGGCCCCCTAGCTATAGATCAATTCTTGAAAATAGGAGTAAATCAAGTATTCGACAAAAACAAAGTAGTATTTGTAATAGATCATAATATCCCTTGCTCTTCAGAGGCCTCTAGGGTACAACATAGAACGATCCAAGAATTTAAAGAAAACTTCGGTGTTAAAGTATATGGAAGATCTGAAGGGGTTATCCATCAGGTGATTATGGAGGAAAAGCTTTATAAAAAGGGAGATATTGTAGTAGGTGCGGATTCCCATACCTGTACGGCAGGAGCCCATGGAGCCATCGCCATTCCTTTAGGTTCAACCGAGATTGCTGCAGTTATGGCTCTAGGAGAACTGGATATGGAAGTGCCTGAAACCTATCTCATCAATATAGAGGGAGAATTACAACCCGGAGTATATGGAAAAGACATTATCTTGTATGTGATTGGAAAATTTGGCACCAATGGTTTTACCGATAAAGCGGTTATCTTTGGTGGAGAGACCATTACCTCTTTACCTTATGAAGAAAAAATGACCATCTCCAACATGATGATTGAAATGGGCGCCATGATTGGCTATATTGATCAAGGAGATGAAGAAATAGGGAAAGTAAAAGAAACTTATCATATTAAGGCCCAAGACCTTAAACCGGTAGCAGCCTGTCCTTCTTCCCCTGGCAATGTAAAACCTATTGCAGAAATCCAAGGACGCAAAATTGTTCAAGGGGTTATTGGAAGTTGTACCAATGGTAGATTTTCCGATATGAAAATTGCTGCAGAGATATTAAAGGGCAGAAAGGTTGCTGAGGGAGTTAATTTGATTGTAGTACCTGCCTCTAAGAACATTCTAGAAAAAATGGAAGAAGAAGGACTGACGAAAATCTTTAGAGATGCAGGAGCGGTTGTCACCAATCCAGGATGTGGACCCTGTTTTGGAGCTCATCAAGGGCTTCTTTCTAAGGGAGATGTAGCCATATCCACTACCAATCGAAACTTCCCAGGAAGAATGGGCCATAAGGAAGCAGAAGTTTATTTAGCTTCCCCTAGAACAGTAGCAGAAAGTGCAGTACAGGGATGTATCACCCACCCTGGCACTGTAGTGTCTTTGGAGGGATAATCAATGGAGAAAATAAAAGGAAACGCCTTTCTATTAAATGAAAATGTAGATACCGATCAAATTCTTCCCGGCTATGCTATGTCATACCCCGTGGAAGAACTCAAAAAAGTAACCCTAAGGGGAAGCATTATCTCAGATTTTCCAGAGCGGGTAAATCCAGGGGATATCATCTTAGCAGAGCATAACTTTGGCTGCGGTTCCAGTAGAGAACAAGCTCCTGTAGCTTTGAAAAGTTCAGGCGTGGGAGCAGTAATTGCCAAATCCTTTGCTAGAATTTTTAGAAGAAATGCCATTAACATAGGTCTTCCTGTCATTACCTGTGATGCAATAGATACCATTAAGGCAGAAATGAACCCAAAAGATGAGTTTGAAGTAGATATTCTAGCAGGGATAATTACTAATGTAACTATCCAAAAACAATACCCTCTAAATCCTCTATCTCAAACGACTCTAGAAACTCTACAAGCAGGAGGACTAATCAACAAAGTAAGAGCAAAACTAATGGAAAGAGGTGCCATCTAATGATTAAGGCAAGACCAAATACCGAAGCAATTATCAGAGAAGATATTGATAAAATTAAGGCCTATGAAAAAGCCTTTGGAGTAAAAATGCCTTCCATTGATGCAGAAGGGAATATTCAAGATTTACCAGAGGCCTATCCTAGAGAGGTCAATGGAGTGGTACGTAGTGGTTATAGATTATCTGAATTAGGGCGTAAGGCTGTGGAAACTGGGAACCCAGTACAAAACCCTATCTTGGGAAGAAACAGTGCAGAGGAAACCTTTAATGAATCAAAACACATGTATGATAGGGCAGAAAAATTGGGCATTACCCTATTTCAATTTGTCCATTCAGAAGCTACTCGCCATATTGATCCTTTAGATGGAATAGAACTTATCGAACAATCTAGAGGAAAGGGCGGAATTACTCCAGCAGGAGAGCGAGAATTTGTTCAAATGGGAGGAGGTAGCAAACATCCCATTAGAATTAATGCTACTGGGGACACTACCCATCTTAATGTATTAAATGCACTAATTGCGGGTTTTGATGGAACAGATATAGGACCTGTTATCCACGTTCACTTTGGAGGTAGAGGTATCCATGACTTCAAAACCAAGGTAATTAGTGGCTATAAAGCCATACAAATATGTGCGGAAAACCATATGTTTGTTCAATTAGATACTCACAAACATATTAACAATATTATGGGTACAGATGGAATGGCCTTAGCCATGGTACTTTTATCTGAGGGATTAGCTGTAAAAGCTGGATTAGATAGAGCTTTAAGTGCCATTCAAATGAATGTTGGAGGCATCAACCTTTTAGCTGATCTAGCTTTAGTTAAAGCCTTTAGAGAGACCATTTGGAGCGAATTCATCATTGCTGTACCTGAAACCTTTCAAAATCCACCAGCTGATCTTATCGCAGAGCAAGCCCACTTTGCAAGAATGGCTGTTAGTGCAAAATTAGCAGGGGCAAACTTCTACAGACCAAAGGCAGCTGAAAATGTAGGTATACCTACAGGAGAATCCATGGCTAAAGCTATTTGGGCAACACAAAATGTATTTGATAATACTTATAAAGTAGAAATAAAGGATCCCTATATTGACAGGAGAAAAGAAGAAATTCAAGCTGAAGCTATGGCAGTTCTTACTACTGTATTAAAGAAAGACAAAATGTTACAGGTAGAGGAAATCAATGCAGAATTCTGGCGGCAGTATGAGGCAGAAGAGTTGATTGAACTTATCGTAGAAGCAGGAAAAAGCGGTATTTTAGATACTCCACGAGCTGGAGGATGGGATCTAAAAAGATTTGTTAAAACCAATCGAGATGTCGACGGCATCAGGAGATATGTAGCAGGTTATACTCCCCTAGGTGTAGAAGAAAAATATATGCCTGTAACCAAGGAAAACGTTGTGGTAGATGGGGAAAATGAAATCACAAAAAAAGAGAAAGTAGTATTAGCTACCGTAGGAGCAGATGCCCACGTAGTAGGAATTAATATGGTAAAAGAGGCTATTGAGAAGGCGGGTTATGAGGTTATATTCTTAAGAGGAATGAACTTACCAGAAACCGTAGCAGAAGTAGCAGCAGAAACTAAAGCCAGCGTAGTAGGAGTAAGCAACCTATTAGGTTTAGGTAGAGAATTATTCCCAAGAGTAGGCAAAAGATTAGAAGAGCTAGGACTTAAAGACGATGTGGTATTACTAGCTGGAGGAAGAATTGGAGAAAAAGAAGAAGAACATGAAGCTTTAGAAAGAAAAATTCGAGAAGAAGGTACAGCCTTTCTAGGTGTAGACAACTTCTTTGGACCTGGAACAGACCTAGAGGAGTGCGTAGCCTGGATAGAAGGAGAATTAGAGAAAAAGAGAAAATAATGTTTTATATGTAGAAGATAGAGGGGAACTAAAGTCCAGTATAATGTCATCCTGAGGAGTTAAGGACGAAGGATCTTGACCCCCAATAGTAGCTTTCAGTTGATCGGAAGGTTGCCCTCTATTATATAATACATTTTAACAGGGAGGAATAAACGTGGAACAGTTGAAAACACCTGTAGTTATCATGAGAGCAGGGACCAGTAAAGGAATATTTATCAAAGAAGAAAACTTACCCAAAAACCAAGAAGAAAGAAATCAACTGATTTTAAAAATCTTCGGTAGTCCGGATATCAGACAAATAGATGGTTTAGGAGGAGCAGATCCCCTAACGAGTAAACTGGCTATTATCGGCCCTTCCACCAGAGAAGATGCCGATGTAGATTATACCTTTGGTCAAGTATCCTATGTAGCAAGCAAGATTGATTATTCGGGGAATTGCGGAAATATCTCCTCAGGAGTAGCTCCCTTTGCCGTAGATGAAGGATTAGTAAAAGTAGAAGAGCCCTATACCACAGTAAGAGTACACAATACCAATACTGGGAAAATATTGGTAGAAAAAGTACAGGTAATGGGTGGGAAAACCCAAGTAACTGGCGATTATGCTATAGCAGGAGTACCAGGTACCGGAGCAGAAATCTCCATAGATTTCTCTGATACTGCAGGAGCCGCAACAGGTAAACTTTTACCTACTGGTAATGTAGTAGACAAAATAGAAGTAGAAGGTTATGGAGAAATAGAGGCTTCTTTAGTGGATGCAGCCAACCCTGTAGTTTTTGTAAGAGCAAAGGATTTAAAGCTAACAGGTATAGAAACTCCTTCTCAAATCGATGAAAACAAAGAACTATTGAAAACTTTGGAAGAAATCAGAGGAAAGGGAGCACAAATGATGGGATTGGTAGACAATTGGGAAGAAGCAGTAAAGGTAGCCCCAGCTTTCCCAATGATTGCCTTTGTATCTCCTGCCCAAGACTATAAGGATTTTACTACAGGAAAAGACATCAAGACAGAAGATGTAGACTTTGTATCAAGGCTGATGTTTATGCAAGTAGTACACAAAACCTATGCAGGTACAGCAACCATCTGTACAGGCGCAGCTGCAAGAATAAAAGGAACCATTGTCAATGAAGCAATGGAAGATAAGGGACAGGAAAGTGTACTGCGAATCGGTCATCCAGCGGGGGTAATTACCATTGATGTAGCAGCTCATGAAAAGGATGGACAGTGGGCGCTAGAAAAAGCAGCCATAAGCAGAACAGCAAGAAGAATCATGGATGGAAATTGTTATACAGTAAAGTAAGGGTGAAAACCATGGAAAAATATGATTATTTAATTATAGATATAGGGAGCACCTATACTAAGCAAAGGCTCTTTAAGGACGCAGAGTTGATAGCCACCGTACAATCCCCTACGACTATTGAAAATATCTATCAGGGAATTCAAGCCGGACGCAGGGAGATGGAGGATATTCTGGGGGAAGAAAAGATAGAAGCTAGACATGTCCTTTCTTCCAGTAGTGCGGCAGGAGGCCTGAGGATGGTAGCTATGGGCTATATGACCCGGGTGACTGCAAAGGCAGCAAAGGAAGTTGCCATGAATTCAGGGGCAAAAATTCTGGAAATTGTCTCCAACGAAAATCCACCGGAATATCGGATAGAAATCCTAAGGGAGATCGATCCCGATATTATTCTTCTGGCAGGGGGAACAGACTTTGGAGATGAATCTTCCCTTATAGAAAACGCTGCCCTCATTGTAGAAAGTAAAGTCAAAGGTGTAGTGGTCATTGCTGGAAATATCAATGCCCAGGATAAAGTAGCAGAAATATTGGGAAAAGGCCAAGTAGCCCATATTAAAGTCCCTAATATCATGCCCACTATCCATAAACTAAGAGTCAAGGAAGCAAGGGAAGCTATTCATAGGGAATTTATTAAGCAGATTACCAAAGCCCAAGGATTAAGTATATTACAACAGGAAATTACCAATGATTTGGTGGTTCCCACTCCTGGGGCAGTATTGATGGCATCGGAACTCTTGGCTAAAGGGACCTATTTAGAAAAAGGTTTAGGAGAAGTTATTGTAGTGGATTTAGGAGGGGCAACCACCGATATCCACTCAGTTATTCCCAGTCTAGAAGACTTAGATGATGAGGAGAGAGGGCTCATTGTCAGCAATGAAAAACAAGTATCCTATAGAACCGTCGAGGGAAACTTGGGGATGAGAATCAGTGCCATGGGAGTATTGGATGTTATAAGCCCTAAGGGTATTTTTCATAAAAAAGGGTTGGATGATTCAGAATTACTAGAAGAATTCCTTCAATACTGTAAAAACATGGAGAAAACCCCTAGACATATTGCCAGTAACCAAAAAGAGTATCTCTTTGATACTTTACTTGCGGAAACAGCTGTAGAAATTGCCTTAAAAAGACATGCAGGCTATATTTCTACAGTAGCCGATCCTGTAACAGGCATTATGCCTGGTATGCCCATTGGAAGGGATTTGAGAAATGTACAGACCATCATAGGAGTGGGCGGGATATTCTCCCACCGAGAGCCAGAAGAAAGCAAAAGCATTTTAAAAAATGCCTTAAAGGACAAAGGAATTTCCCTTTTGCCTAACAAGCCTGAAATACTCATCGATGAAAATTATTTACTCTATACAGGCGGGATTATATCTCAAATTGATGAGGACTATGCAATGCAGGTATTAAAAAATCAATTTAAATAATAAAAAATATAAACTTTGGAGGTTTAATAATGAAAAAATCAGCCCTATTAAGACAATTACTAGCAGACAAAGAAATACTTGTAGCACCAGGTGCCCATGATGCCCTAACCGCAAGAGTTATTGAAAAATCAGGATTTAAAGCAGTATATATGACAGGATACGGCCAAGCCGCCAGTGTATTAGGGAAACCTGATATTGGACTTTTAAGTATGACTGAAATGCTAGATAGAGCTAGAAAATTTGCCAGTGCAGTAGAAGTTCCTGTAATCGCTGATGGGGACACAGGCTTTGGAAATGCAGTAACCGTAATGAGAACAGTAGAAGAATATGAAGCTGCTGGAGTAGCGGCTATTCAATTAGAAGACCAAGTAGCACCTAAGAGATGCGGCCATATGTTAGGAAGAAAAGTAGTAAGTATGGAAGAGATGGTAGGAAAAATCAAAGCTGCTGTAGCCGCAAGAAAGGATCCAGACTTTGTAATTATTGCCCGTACTGATGCTCGTACAGTTCATGGAATTGATGAAGCCATTAAAAGAGCGAAGGCTTACGAAGCAGCAGGAGCTGACGTTATCTTTGTAGAATCTGTAGAAGATGAAGCAGAAATGAAAAGAGTAAATGAAGAAATAAACGTTCCTACCCTTGCCAACATGGTAGAAGGCGGAAGAACACCTCTTTTGAAAGACGATAAATTAGAAGAATTAGGTTATGACTTAGTCATTTATCCAACAGCTTCTACTTATGTAACAGCTAAGGCAATGTTTGACCTTATGAAGTCCTTAAAGGATAGCAAAACTACTGCAGAGTACACAGACCATATGATTACCTTTGCTGACTTCAACGACTTAGTAGGATTAGGCGATTATGGTAAAATGGAAGATGAGTTTGTAAGAGAGTAAAACTTGATTCAGTCAGAGCGTGAGATAATTTGCCCTAACTGGATTTTAGTTAAAAGGAATTTTTTAATTAAAGGTCTAAGGACCAAAAAATATTTAACTAAAATATAGGGAGGTAGTTAGAATGGCAAGATTAGGAATCAAAAATATTGGAATTTTAGTATCAGGAGATGTGAAAAACCCAATTTTAAAAGCCAACACTATTGTTGTGGAAGATGGAAAGATTTTAAAAATAGGGAATGAAGAATTATTAGAAGAATATTCTTGCGATAAGGTCATTGATGCTAAGGGTACAACTGTGGCCCCAGGACTTATCGATTCCCACGTTCATCCAGTATTAGGAGATTTTACACCTAGACAAAATACTCTAGGCTTTATTAATAGCTCCTTACATGGCGGAGTAACCACTATGATATCCGCAGGAGAACCTCATACTCCAGGTAGACCAAAAGATCCAACTGGGACAAAAGCCTTAGCTATTTTAGCTCACAAAAGCTCTAAAAATGCTAGACCCGGTGGAGTAAAACTTCATGGAGGAGCCCTAATCCTTGAGAAGGGGCTAGTAGAAAAAGACTTTGAAGAATTGGCTAAAGAAGGATTATGGTTAGTAGGAGAGGTAGGATTAGGTTCTGTCAACAAACCAGAAGAGGCGGCTCCTATGGTAGAGTGGGCCAAGAAAAATGGCTTTAAAGTAATGATGCATACAGGAGGAACATCTATTCCAGGAAGTAGTACCATTACTGCCAATGATGTTATTAAAACAAATCCAGATGTAGTATCCCATATCAATGGAGGACCTACTGCAATAGCTCCAGAAGAAGTGGATAAAATCATAGAAAACACCAATATGGCATTGGAAATTGTACAATGTGGAAACTATAAGATTGCAAAGCACACTGTAAATACAGTAAAAGAAAAGGGAGAGCTTGAAAGAATTATTATTGGAAATGACTCTCCTTCAGGTTCTGGAATTATTCCTTTAGGAATTTTAAGAACCATTGCCTATATTGCTTCTGAAACAGAGGCTACTCCAGAGGAAGCAATATGTTTTGCCACAGGAAATACTGCAAAAACCCATGATTTAAACGTAGGGCTTATTGCAGAAGGGAAAGAGGCTGATTTCATCATTATGGATGCTCCCTTAGGCTCTATAGGGGAAGACAGCTTAAAAGCCCTAGAAGCAGGAGATATTCCTGGTGTTTCCATGGCCATTATCGATGGCGAAGTTATGTTTACCAAGAGTAAAAACACACCACCTGCTACCCATAGTGCTGTAATTAACTAGACAATAATAGGGGGAACAGCAAATGATAGAAGTTATTCTAGATAAATGTATAGGCTGTAAAATATGTGTTAAGAATTGTCCCTTAGATGCTATAGAAGTTGTAGACAGAAAAGCCCGTCTAAAGGATAACTGCGTAACCTGTGGAATATGCGTTAGAGTATGTCCAAAGGATGCCTTGGAAAAGGTTGAAGAGGTAACTGGAGGGACTTTAAGATGTACTCATTGCCCTGTAGGCTGTATCATCCCCGAGGGGAAAACAGGAGCATGTACAAGATACACCCATAGCAATGGGGAAATCATTCGAAATAGAAAATTGGTTGTAGATGCTATTACCCGAGTTCCTGAAAGTATAAACCTTCCCTACAAGCCTTTAATTACTGCTGTAGGAAGTGGGACAGAGTATCCATGCTGTAAACCTGCACCCTTTATTGTACAGGACAATATCCAGGGGGTAGACGTAGTAACCGTAGTTACAGAAGCACCCTTAAGTTATAGTGGCGCCAAGGTCAAAATAGACACCAATATGCATATTGGCGAAGAGGGAGCTAAAGTGAAAAGAGATGGCAAGGTAGTGGGTATGATTACTACCGAAGAATATGGGGCAAAAATGCTTACCATAGGAGGGGCTAACCTTCTTAGTAATGGAAACGATGGGTTTGTCGTAGCCAGAACTATAGTGGATCTATCCAATGGAAGAAGAGTAATCCTTAAAGTAGATAAGGGAAGTACTTTAGAACTTCAACAGGGAGAAGCACCTGTCATTGACGGAGTAAAAGAAAAACTTATGAGAGTAGGCTGCGGAAGTGCAACTATAGGACTTTTCGCAAGACATCTTGCTAAAGTAGTTAATGAAGCCATCGTTCTTGACTATCATGTCATTGGACTTCTTTCTGAGCACCTTGCTGGGGAAGAAGTAGGACTTACCTATACAGGAGTAGTCCCTTACGGTGTACGAAGCACGAGAGGAAGATATTTTGGACAACATGGTCATGGATGGGGAGGAACAGAAATAGTAAATCCAGTAGATGCTGTTGCTTCTGTAGACATGAATCGCTCTAAAGCTGGGGATACGATATTGGTTACCGAAACCACTGGCCAAAAAGCAGCCTTGTTAGAAATTCAAGAAGATGGTTCAGTAAAAGAAATTCCTATGACAGAAGAAGTATTAAATGCAGTGAAATTGATTTCTGATACCTGTGAAGAATCCGTAGTTTCCATCATCTATACTGGTGGAACAGGAGGAAGTGCAAGAGGTGGGGTAACTAGTTTTCCAAGAAAGTTAACCGATGCTATCCACAAGGAAGAAATCAATATGACCGTAGCAGGAGCACCTGTATTCATTCTTCCTGGTGGAGGAATAAATTTCATGGTAGATGTAGGAAAAATGGTACCAGAAGCTACTACATGGGTACCCACTCCTGCCACAGTAGCTCCTGTGGAATATACCATGACTAGAGACAAATATGAGGAATTAGGCGGACATACAGATAAAATTATTACTAAGGCAGAGCTTTTAAAAAGACTTGAAGAAGAGGAATAATTATGCTGGAAAAACTAGGTGAGGGCAAAGTTTTTATAGACCACGGACCTATTCAAATGGTGATTACAACCTATCTACACAATAAAATATCTGAAGAAATAGCCATGGAAGTAGGGGCTAAGGTGCTGGAAGAATTCCAGCAGCTTTCCCCCCTAATCTCCAACTTAAAGCAAATGCATTATTATGGAAAGCCCCAGAAAAATTATCCTGCAGTATTAAATAAGATGATTGTGGCAGTGGAGAAAAGTGGCTATAAAGATCTGAATATCTTAGGTGCAGTGGCTGGATCCTTTTCAGATATTGCCCTAGAAAAAGCTTTAGAGTTAGGGGCTACTAGGGTGATTATCAATAATGGTGGTGACATTGCTCTTAGGGATGTTCAAAATCATCCTATAAAAGTAGGTATTCCCTATAGTCGTGGGGAGAAAAAAGGTCAATTGATCCTATCCCTCACGGGGAATGAAGGTATTTATGGAATTTGTACCAGTGGACTAGGAGGAAGAAGCTTTACTAAGGGGATAGCCACAGCAGCTGTGGCCTTAGCAGCTGACGCCGCCACTGCCGATGCCTGTGCCACCTATATAGGAAACATGACCGATGTAGAGGATGAAAACATTCTTCGGTGTAGAGCAGAAGAAATAGATTCAGAAACAGATATTAAAGGCCAGATGGTTACCCTAAAGGTAGGCGCTTTAAGTCAAAAGAAAAAATATAAAGCCCTTATGAGTGGTTTAAATGCAGCAGAAGAGCTATATACAAAAGGTATTATTAAAGGATGCATCATCCTTATAGAGGATACCATAGTAAAGTATCCTGATGATCTAGAGGTAGAGATGAAAGAATTATAAAATAACTTGTTGTACTAGTTAAATGGAGATTTTGCTTTGCGTAGAGGTTTAGAGAATGCTCATGAAGCTGGATAGGCATTATAAGTCAAGTGTTTGAGTGTAGCGAGTTTTTGACGCTTGCCTAGAAGGCGAATTTACAAACTCTTAGCTCCGAAGCATTGGCAAAACGGAATTTAACTATCACAATAGGTAAAAATAATAAATTCAAGGAGGTTACAAAATGGAACTTAAAATCAGAAAGTATTATACTGTAGTAGAGGAAATCAAAAAAGATGGTTTAAAAGAAGTAGAAGGAAAAGAACATAAAAGAGTAACTATTGCTGTAGTAGCAGAAAATCCCTTTGCTGGAAAATATGTAGAAGATCTTTCTCCATTATCTGATTGGGCAGAATCTATGGGATTAGAATTAGTAGAAAAAGCCTTAAAAGCAGCAGGAATTGATCAAAGCGAAGCAGAGAGCTATGGAAAAGCAGCAATCGTAGGAGGTAATGGTGAGTTAGAGCACGCTGCAGCATTATTACATCCATCCTTAGGAAAACCTTTCAGAGACGGATTAGGTGGCGGAAAAGCAATCATTCCATCAGCGAAAAAAATGGGCTATCCAGGTTGTGCAATAGATGTGCCAGTACATTACAAAGATGCAGCCTTTGTAAGAACCCACTTTGATGCCATGGAAGTAAGAGTACCTGATGCTCCAAGAGACAATGAGCTAGTACTTATCCTTACGGTAACAAACTGTGGAAGACCTCATCCAAGAGTAGGTGGCTTAGAAATATCCGGAATAAAAGGTGAAGACGGCTTAAGATAGAGTAATCAACCTGAGAAACCATGGAGCAAAATTGTTTCATGGTTTTTTTATATAATAGAGTAAAGAGCATTAAATAATTAAATATTTCATAAAAAGAAGGAAGAACGGGGAGGCATGACTCAATATGAAATATAGTACAGATGTATTAGTTATCGGGGGAGGTAGTGCAGGTCTACACGCTGTCATAGAAGCTAGAAAATGCGGGGCAAAGGTTATGCTTGTCCATAAAGGTAGAGGCAATGCCACCATAATGGCGGCAGGGGGCTTTGCCGGAAACTTTCCCGTTGCTGAAGAGACAGAAGTAGAAAAGATCAATAGGGTTTTTGTAGAAGATATTATAAATGCAGGTAGACATATGAACAATGAGCAAATAGTAAAGACATTGGTAGAAAGAAGTGGGCAAGAAATTAAAGCACTCCAGAAGCAACAAGTAAATTTTATTGAAAATGAAAATAAGGAATTGAAATTATTTCATGCATCGGGACATACCCATCCTAGAACAGTTCGGTGTTTAGATGGACATACCCGACAGTATTATTCTTTGCTTAGGAATAAAGCTTTAGAGTCAGGCGTTCATATGATTAATCATGGCACCATTATTGATTTGATAAAACAAGGGGGAAAGATTAGGGGAGCAATAGGAGTGTGGAACAATCAAGTAATGAACATATCCTGTACAAGTGTTATTTTAGCCACAGGGGGTATTGGTGCAAATTATCATTTTTCCACTCATAAAAAAGCAATTCAAGGACAAGGGCTAACTATGGCTCTGAAGGCAGGAGCTAGTCTTATAGATATGGAATTTATTCAATTTATGCCCACAGTCCTAGCCTATCCAGAAAAGGTATCAGGCCTTATTGTAACAGATACCCTGAGGGGAGAGGGGGCTATTTTACTGAATAAGAATATGGAAAGATTTATGGAAAAGTACTCCCCTGAAAAAAAAGATAGGGAAACCAGAGATACCGTTTCCAAGTGCATTTTTCAAGAGATTGCTGAAGGCAGAGGTACAAAGAATAATACAGTATATTTGGATGCAAGAAGGATTAGTAGAAAAAGAATCAAAGAAAGTTTTACAAACTATCCTCTATTGATGAAGGCAGGAATTGATCCTGTAAAGGATCTTATTGAAATTTCTCCTGGAGCTCATTACATGTGCGGAGGAATTAAAATAGATGAGAATGCTTTTACAGGAGTTAGGGGCCTATGGGCAGCGGGAGAAGCCACAGGAGGTCTCCATGGGGCAAATAGATTAGGTTCTGTTGCTTTAACAGAAAATATAGTTTATGGGAAAATAGCTGGAAAAAATGCAGCATTATATAGTATGGAAAATAAGCAGGATATAGGGAAGGATAAAGATAGAACTATTTTTGAATCTTTTGATTCAGTGGAATATAGAGATATCATCCAAAGATTAAGACAAATACTTTCTAGTACCGCAGGTATAGTCAGAAATGAAAAGGATTTATTAGAAGGTTTAGAGGAAGTTACGAATATACTGGACAGGCTTAAGAATATGGAAAAAGGAAAAGGAGAGTTTGTTTATGATCTATCCCATGTGCAGGCTCAATCCCTAGCTTTAATTAGTTATTGCATCATCAAAGCATGCCAAATGAGAAAGGAAAGTAGGGGGACGCACTTTAGAAAAGATTATCCAAAGGAAAAGAAAAATTTCTCCAAACAAATTATTATACGGCAGGATGAGGAGAGAATTATTCATTATTTTGGATAAGAATAAGCTTATAAGGCCATAAGAATACATCCTTTGAGAAATATATAATAAAGTTAATATTTTTACCTAAAAATAGTTGCATAATTGAAAGAAACATTTCAAGAGTGAAAGGTCCTTGCATATAGGAGTTTCAACTTCATAAAGTCTTATCTCCTGAGGCATTTCAAGAGTGAAAAAAATCTCTAAAAATACTGACGAAATTTTGCAAAATCTTGCAATAATTTGTCGAAAAATCGTTAAAATAATGGCATACAAATTGCAATATATGAAGATAATGATAATAATATAACAGATTGTTATCAAAAAATTAAAAAAGGAGGATTTGTATGTCAGAGAAAGGAAGTCAGGGAAATTTTGAAAACGCTTTTAGTGCAGTGCCAGATTCACAAAGAAAATCTTTACTGAGCTTAACTGTAGTTTTAGCTGGCTATCCTATCGCCCTATCCAATTTTGTTATTGGAGGAGCTGTGGGAGTTGGAATGACATTTTCCAAAGCTTTATTAACATTACTTGTAGGTAATGGAGTTTTAATGGCTATCGTTTTAGCCACCGGTTATATGGCTTATAAAACAGGACTTTCTACATCATTTTTATCCAGAAGAGCCTTTGGGAAAAAGGGATCCAGCATATTTTCAATATTACTAGCTATTTCCTCTGTAACTTGGATATCCTTAAATGGGGATATTTTTGCCCGCCTAATCAAGAGTACCTTTTCATGGTGGACATTGCCCATATCCATTACGGCTATTTTGTGCATAGCCCTTTGGACTCAATCGGCTATTAGAGGGTATAAAGGCTTAGAGATAATCAGCTTTTTAGGAGTACCCGCAGCACTGATTATGTCCATTGTAGGTGTAATCGCTGTAGGTAGAGCCACCGGAGGATTTGGAGATGTCTTTAATTATGTGCCTGTCAATCCAATTTCCTTTACAGCAGCAACCTCATCCATTATTGGTGGTTGGGTATTTGGAGCCACTATAACTCCAGACGTTTGCAGATTTGCTAAATCTACCAGAGATCTTGTTATAGGTAGTATAGTAGCTTTTACTATAGGATGTCTAGGATTGCAATTTGCAGGAGCATTAGTAGCTATATCCACAGGGAATGGGGACTTTACTCTTGCTATGGCGGCCTTAGGACTTTCCCTTATCGCTTTCATTGCCTCAATATTCTGCTTATGGACTACCCAGGATAACAATATCTATGGAGCTAGCTTAGCCATACAAAATATTCTAGAGGAAACCCATTTGAAGGGAAAAGTTCAGCATAAGCATATTGCTTTAGCTATTGCGGGATTGGCAGCTATCTTTGCAGCCTTCGGTATATTTAATTATATCCTACCGATTATTCAATTCCTTTCTTTATTAATCCCACCGGTTTCGGGTTTAATTATTGGTGAGGAGTTCTTCATTAAAAATTCTAAAGAAAATAAGAATGTAAATAAAATAGCCCTTGTTTCCTGGCTTATTGCAGGAATAGCGAGTTATATTTCCCTAAAGGCAGACATTTTTGTTCCTCCTATTGTAGGGATAGTGACCAGCTGCTTGTCCTATATTATTTTAAGCAAGATATTTGAGGAAAAAGATAAAAATGTTCAGGATATATCATCAGAAAGAATATCTGTTTAAAAGAAATAAAGTAGATGAAATATCTATCAATTTAAAATATAATGATAGAAGTACCATATTCCCTAGCATTTCATATTTTTAGAGAATTTGGTACTTCCTCTTTTTAGAGGATAAAGAGTCGTTGTGCTGTGAAAAGAAAAAGTAGGATGCTAAATGATATAATAAATTATACGAATAAAAAAGGACGCGATAGAAATGAGAGATAATAAAACTTCCCAAAAAGCCAAAGATTATGATAAAAACGTGATAAAAACCCATGAATTGTATTCTTTGTTTCATGAAGAGACCTTTAAAGTGGTAAAGGCCATAAACCCAGCACCTAAAAGTTGGCTAGATGCAGGAGGGGGTACGGGAGAAATCATTAACAGGGCAAAGAATATCTTTCCCCATGCAGAATTTACCTTAGCAGATCCTTCTTCTGCCATGTTGGATGTGGCACAGGAAAAGTTCAAGGAAGATGTAGGTTTAAAAATTCAATATATTGAAAAGGGAACAGAGGAATTAAGTCTTCCCCCCTCTTCCTTTGATGTGATTACTTCTATACTTTCCCATCATTATTTTAATGAAGAGGACAGAAAGCAAGCCACCCTGAATTGTTTTGATATGCTAAAATTAGGAGGGGTATACATAACCTTTGAAACCATTCTTCCCCGCACCAAAAGAGGAATAGATATTGGACTGGATCGATGGTATCATGATCAAATCAATAATGGAAAAAGCGTAGAAAAGGCGGAAAAACATATCTCAAGATTCGGAAAAGAACTTTTCCCCATTTCTATACAGTCCCATATCAATCTTTTAGAAGAAGTAGGATTTGACACCGTAGAACTCTTCTGGCTTTCAGGAATGCAAGCGGGCTTTTATGGAATTAAAAGGAATAAATAAGCGGTCCAAGGGCTGTCGAGGTTGTTGAAAAAAGGGTGTTTTCCCAAAGAGAAAACACCCTTTTTTCTGTTTTCATGAAGGCTCTTACTTCATTAGCGTAAATGATCAGGTTTTACCAAGGGTTGGAACATAACGAACATTATCTTTGGTTGTCCTCCTATTCTTCTTACCATCATTGTAATTATCCCTTATCTATATAATTTCACATAAAAAAAGAAATCCCTTTTTGAGAGCAATCTCTTTCTAAAATATGTTTCTATGGAATGTAGTCCAATCATAGGTGTTTTTGTTATAATAAATCCAAAGAATGATGAGGCTTAATTAAAAGGGGAGGTAGATTTATGAAAGTAAAAGAAGTCATGACATCCAATCCAATTACCATTTCTGGTGATAGCAGTCTAAAGGATGGAGCGGAGATTTTTTCTACGCGTCATATTGATACAGCTCCCGTTGTAGATGAAAACTTTCGTCTACTAGGGATTTTTACAAAAAAACACCTGTCGCAAGCTATTAAAAAGAAGAAACCACCCTACACACCTATTGACGAGATCATGAGCACTTCTGTAGCTTGTGTACAGGAGGAACAGATGATCCAGGAGATTTTTGACAAAAAAGAAGAAACCATCCCAGTAATCAATAAAGAGAATAAACTCGTAGGCATTCTTACTAAGACAGATCTTTTAAGAGTTTATCATAAAAAACTGGAATATGCGATGAAGTATATCAATGCTGTTCTCTACGCTACCAATAACGGAATATTGATCATAGATCATCGAGGAAAAATTACCTTATTTAATAAGGCTGCAGAAGAGTTACTAGGTCTAGAGAATCATGATGCTATAGGAAAGTCTATTTTAGAGATTATGCCTGATTCCAGGTTACCTCGTACCATAGAAACAGGTGAAAAAGAAATAGGCCAAACAGTACTCTATAAAAAGAAGATGCTGATATCTAATAAGGTACCGGTAATCTATAAAGGGAAAATAATTGGAGCCGTGGCAATATTTAAAGATATGACTGATTATAATCATTTAATGGAAGAATTAGACGCAGAAAAAGATGTTTCCAGTATATTGAAAACCATTCTAGAAATTGCCTATGATGGAATTGTGGTAGTAGATAAAGAAGGATATATTACCATGATCAGTAAAGCCTATACCAATTTTTTAGGCGTAGATCAAAAGGAAGTGATAGGGAAACATGTCACTGAGGTGATTGAAAACACTCGTATGCATAAGGTAATAGAGACGGGACAGGCAGAGATTGCAGACACACAAAACATCAAAGGAAGCCAGATGATTGCCTCCCGTATACCGATCATTAAGAAAGGAAAAGTTACTGGCGCTGTAGGAAAAGTAATGTTTAGGGATGTAAAAGATCTAACCTTTTTATATAAACGCATCAGTAAAATGGATGAAGAGTTAGCCCGTTATAAGGGAGATGCTAAGCGTGCCCACAGTGCATATTATTCCTTAGATAATATTGTAGGCAGAAGCCCAGCGATTATGAAAGCTAAGAATATGGCTAAAAAGGCAGCTGGCACCAGTTCCAATGTCTTATTATTGGGGGAAAGTGGAACAGGAAAAGAGCTTTTCGCCCATGCCATTCACAAAGGAAGTGCACGTAGAAATTTCCCCTTTGTCAAAGTCAATTGTGCGGCCATTCCTAATGAATTATTAGAATCTGAACTATTTGGCTATGAGGGAGGAGCTTTTACCGGAGCGCAAAAAAAGGGGAAAATAGGAAAGTTTGAGGTAGCAGATAGGGGGACCATTTTTCTTGACGAGATCGGGGATATGTCCCTGCATATGCAAGCTAAGCTACTCAGGGTTTTACAAGAAAGAGAAATAGAAAAAGTAGGCTCTACAACCACCAAAAAAGTAGATATCCGTATTATTGCTGCCACCAACCGCAATCTAGAAGAATTAGTGAAAAGAGGAGAATTTCGAGAAGATTTATTTTATAGATTAGATGTAGTTACTCTTCATATCCCTCCTTTACGAGAGAGAAATGGGGATGTACAGATACTGGCCTATTACCTTATAGATAAAATATGTAATTCTATGGGGAAATATATTTTAAAACTATCTGAAGAGACTATGATGTACCTTGAGAATTACCAATGGCCTGGCAACATAAGAGAGTTAGAAAATGTCTTAGAAAGAGCCATTAATATTGTAGAAAAAGATGCCATCATACAACCCATGCATCTCTCTAAAGAAATAGTGGGCCAATTTGAATTTAAAGAGATAAGGAGCCTAAAGGATGCAATGGAGGAAACAGAAAGAAACACTTTAGTGGAGGCCTTAAGTATGGCAAAGGGCAATAGGACCAAGGCGGCGAGATTGTTAGATATTAGCAGAACCTCCTTTTATGAGAAATTGGCGAAATACAATTTGAAATTCTAACAAATCTATGAAAAATGAAGAAAATAGAGAGAATTGTATGATAACGTTTACGAATATTTAGAAGAAAAAAGTAGTTTGTGCGGGAACACGTATGGGCTTTTTGAAGTTTTATAGAGAATTGTAAGAAAAAGCGTACAAAATAATAAAAAACCATATATTTTCAGACTGAAAATAATAATTAAAGGACAAAAAACCTTTAATTATTATTTTTTTTATTTCTTTTTGGAGGAATAAAGCAGAAGGGAAGGGAAAAAACCTTCTTTTCCAAAGGGATGGTATGATCCTTGCTTTAGTATAGGACATCACATAGGAAAGTTCTTTAGGCCTTATAGTATCTATTTTGGATAGGAGGAATTTATATGACTTCAAAAGTATTACCCGTTGAAAAGGCAATAAGTATGATTCGAGAAGGTGCAACAGTAGCCATAGGAGGGTTTGTAGGCAATGCTCATCCAGAAGAATTGACATCTGGATTAAAAAGACGCTTTTTAGAAAAGCATTCTCCTCAAAATCTTACATTGGTATATGCAGCTGGGCAAGGAGATGGAAAGGAAAAGGGGCTTAATAATTTAGGTTATGAAGGGTTGGTCAAAAAGGTGATAGGGGGTCACTGGAATCTAGCTCCTAAACTGCAAAAATTGGCCATGGAGAATAAAATAGAAGCCTATAACTTACCCCAAGGAGTCATTGCCCACATGTTTAGAGATATTGCAGCGGGTAAACCAGGGACGATTACCCATGTGGGATTAAAAACTTTTGTTGACCCAAGAGTGGAGGGTGGAAAGCTAAATGAAATGACCAAGGAGGATATTGTGGAAGTGATCAATATCCATGATAAGGAATATCTCCTTTATAAACCTTTTCCCATTGATGTGGCTTTCATTAGAGCAACCTATGCAGATCCTATGGGAAATGCCACCATGGAAAAAGAGGCTGTTATCTTAGAGGGTTTAGCTATTGCCCAAGCTGTGAAAAACTCTGGAGGAATTGTTATTCTTCAAGTAGAAAAGGTCGTATCCAAAGGTAGTTTAGATCCTAGATTAGTAAAGATACCTGGCATTTTAGTAGATGCCATTGTCGAGGCAAAGCCAGAAAATCATATGCAGACCTTTTCAGAAGGATATAATCCTTCCTATTCAGGAGAAATAAAAGTACCTGTAGAATCTATCAAAAAACTCCCTTTAGATGAAAGAAAGGTTATTGCCAGAAGATGTGCCATGGAACTTATCCCCAATGCGATTACTAATTTGGGAATTGGTATGCCAGAGGGAATATCCATGGTAGCCAATGAAGAGGGCATAGGGAATGAAATGCTCCTTACCATAGAAGCAGGTCCCATTGGAGGGGTACCAGCGGGAGGGCTAAGTTTTGGTGCGGCTATAAATCCTGATGCTATAGTGGATCAGCCAGCCCAATTTGATTTCTATGGTGGAGGTGGTTTAGACATAGCATTCCTAGGACTCGCCCAAGCAGATCAAGTAGGAAATGTGAACGTAAGTAAATTTGGTCCTAAAATAGCTGGTTCAGGTGGATTTATTGATATCACCCAAAATGCTAAGAAAGTAGTTTATTGTGGAACATTTACAGCAGGAGGATTGAAGGTAAAAATAGAAAATGGAAAGCTTAGGATTAACCAAGAGGGAAAAATTAAAAAACTCATTAACCAAGTAGAACAAATTACCTTCAGTGGGGAATATGCAGTTGAAGTAGAGCAACCAGTTCTTTATGTTACCGAAAGAGCTGTCTTTGAATTGAGTAAAGAGGGGATAGTCCTTAAGGAAATTGCCCCAGGTATTGATGTACAAGAAGATATTGTCAACCAAATGGGATTTCAGCCTATAATCCCAAAAGATCTCAAGGAAATGGACAGTAGAATATTTAGGGAAGAACCCATGGGACTTCATTGTGAGCAACTGAGTAAGTAATATTTTTTTAGCAATCACTACAAAAAAGGGGGAGTAAATGTATGTTTGGTATTATCTTAGGTTTAGCATTGTTAATGATTTTAGCCTTTCGAGGTTGGTCCATTATTTGGATTGCACCTATTTGTGCATTAGTTGTGGCATTGACAGGGGGGCTAGAATTACTACCCGCTTATACTGAAACCTATATGGCAGGTTTTGTAGGATTTACTCAGTCCTGGTTTCCAGCCTTTATGTTGGGGGCTATCTTTGGGAAACTGATGGATTTAACAGGAGCGGCTCAATCTGTGGCCCAATTTTTGGTAAAAACCATTGGGGCAAAAAGGGCTATCTTAGCCGTGGTTATCGGTTGTGCGGTACTTACCTATGGTGGAATCAGCTTATTTGTTGTGGTGTTTGCCATGTACCCCATTGCCCTTGCCTTATTTAGGGAGGCCAATATCACAAGAAAATTAATTCCGGGATCTATTGCCCTAGGAGCCTTTACCTTTACCATGACAGCTATACCAGGGACACCACAGATACAAAACTTAATTCCTATGGATTATTTTGGTACCACACCTATGGCAGCTCCGATTATGGGTATTGCTGGTACTTTGGTGATGTTAGGAGGAGGATATGCATGGCTAGCATGGAGACATAGAAAGTTTGAGGCTAAGGGGGAGTTCTTTGAAGAACCTAAGAACAAGGAAGAAATAGAAGCTGTTGCTGAACATTTACCTAATCCATTGATCTCTTTCTTACCATTGCTTTCCGTCATTCTAACTTTAAACTTACTTGAGTGGAATATTGTACCTGCTTTATTGTCAGGGATCATCCTCAGTATGATTTTAAATATCAATGTTCATAAAAAGTTTACCGAAGCCATTAACAGCGGGGCCAGTGGATCTGTACTTGCCATTATCAATACCAGTGCAGCTGTGGGATTTGGATCGGTAGTTAAGGCCGTACCAGGGTTTCAAACTCTAACAAATTTAATGTTAGGAATTAAGGGAAATCCCTTGATTTCTGAAGCAGTATCTGTAAACGTTCTAGCGGGAGCTACTGGATCTGCTTCAGGAGGTATGGGTATTGCCTTAGAGGCCTTGGGGACGAAATATTCTGAGATAGCAGCTGCAACAGGAATGAATCTTGAAGCCTTCCATAGAATTGCTTCTTTATCCTCAGGAGGACTAGATACTTTACCCCACAACGGTGCAGTGCTCACTTTGTTAGCAGTTACTGGCTTAACCCATAAGGATTCTTATATTGATATCTTTATGACTTGTACGGCTATACCAGTTTTATCTGTAGTGGTAGCGATTATCTTAGCAAGTATGGGTTTAGTGTAAATCATTTGTATAATAAATAACTAATTAGGAGGTATGAGCATGAGATTAAAGAAAAAAGTAGCCATTATCACTGGAGGAGGTAGAGGAATAGGGGAAGCTACCGCAAAAAAATTTGCTGAGGAAGGTGCAAAGGTTGTTATCGCGGATATGAATCAAGAAGATATTGATAGAGTCATGGAAGAAATAAAACAATCAGGGGGAGAGGCTTTAGGGTTAAGTGTAAATGTAGTGGATATAGCCCAAGTAGAGGAAATGATCTCTCGTACAGTGGAGCATTATGGAAAAGTAGATATTATAGTGAATAATGCAGGAATTACAGCAGATGCTCGATTGGTAAAAATGCAAGAGGATCAATTTGACAAAGTGATTGCAGTGAATTTAAAAGGTGTATATAATTGCGGGCAAGCTGCTGCGAAAGTTATGGTAGAACAGGGGAGTGGAGTTATTTTAAGTGCCTCCTCGGTAGTAGGAATCTATGGGAACTTTGGTCAAACAAATTATGCTGCCACTAAATGGGGTGTCATAGGGATGACCAAGACCTGGGCCAAAGAGTTAGGGAGAAAAGGTGTGAGGGCCAATGCCGTTGCACCAGGATTTATTGCTACTCCTATGGTAGAGAAAATGCCTGAAAAGGTATTAGATTCAATGAAGGCGAAAGCTCCCCTTCAAAGATTGGGGACACCTGAGGATGTAGCCAATTTATATGCTTTCTTGGCCTCAGACGAAGCTAGTTTTATCACGGGCACAGTGGTTAGTGTAGATGGGGGAGTCGTACTTTAGATTTTAATGGCGAAAAAAGCAACTCTATTGTCTTATTCATGGACAATAGAGTTGCTTTTTTTATTTTTAGCTTCCTAAAATAAATCCAATCAAATAAAATCTACTATGTTCCACCAAACAAATGGACAGGGTGGATTTTTCACTTTATTTATTTTGACGAAATTATCCATGGTTTATAATAATCGAAAAAGAGATGTTTTGTCCTTGGAAAAACCCACCCTTTTTTTAACAACTTCAGCAGGCCAAGGGCTGCTTTTGGTTTAATGACAAAGTATTCTAAGGAATTACATGCTTAAATAAAATAACAAATGGAATGCTGTAGTTGGTTATTTCAATCGTTGCAAAACAATGTACCTTACAATTTATATAGCTGTATCTAGGCTATTACCAGATATGCTTATTTTTATTAATTATTTATCGCTTGATAAGGGCTAAATTTCTCTTAGACATAGATTTATTTGCGTTCTCATACTTTTATAAAGCATTTTACTTATTCTAGTTAAAAGAACAGAGCACTTATTAATTAGCAAAAGTAAATATGCAGCTATACCCAATTCATCTTTAAAGGAGAGAATTATATACATTTTATGAAATAACTATAGGAACCTTTATACGATATCTCTCTAAAACTTCTTTATTTAAAGATGAGTCAGATATAATCAGGTCAACATCTTCTAAAGAACAAAAAGTCGAACTTGAATCTTTATCAAATTTACTATTATCCATTAAGGCAATTTTTGTTTTGACCCGTTGGATATTTTCTTTTTTGCTCTTAACTTCCTGGATATTAAATTCAGAAAAACCGCTTTCCATAGAAAGTCCAGAAGCTGAAAAGAAATATTTATCAATATTAAATTGATCTAAAATAGGATCCTGAAATTCGTCGTGGATAGTATTTGAATCAGCTTTAACTATTCCCCTTATCACAATAACTGTTAAATTTGGATTTTGTTTTAAAACCATTGCCGTAGTTAAACCATTGGTAAGGACAGTGTTTTTTAATGCAGAATTAGCTAAAAATGTTGCTAATTCAAAAGTAGTAGAGCTTGAATCCAATAATAGAGTATCTTTTTCCCCAATTAAGGATATGGCCTTATAGGCAATTTCTTTCTTTAAGTTTTTATTAAGAGTGGCTCTTTCATTATAGACAATAAATTTTTCTTTAGTTTCTTTTTTTTTCTTTTTGTAAATAGCTCCGCCATGGGTGCGTTCTAAATCCTTATAGGTTTCAACAATTTTATCTAAGTCACTTCGAATGGTAGGACTAGAAACCTTAAATTCTTTTGCTAATTCTTTAACGTAAACAGTTCCTTCACTGTATATTTTTTTTCTAATCAATTCTTTTCTTTCTTCAGCAAACATGTAATCACCTCTAATTAATTATCGGTATTTATTATAATCTATTATAATTTAAAAAACAAAAAAAAGAAATAGAATAAAAAGGTTGACTTTATTTTCTGATAGAAATATAATTTAATTAATAAAAGAAAGTAAAAGAAAAAATAAGAAGAAAAAAGAAAGGAGTTTTAAGATGTTAATTTCAGGGAAAGAGATGTTAGATGTTGCAAAAAAAAGTCATTTCGCTGTACCTGCATTTAATGCTGGTAGTGGGCAACTATTAACAGCAGTAATAGAAGCATGTGAAGAGGAAAAATCTCCTTTTATGATGGCTATTCATCCAGACGAGCTTGCATTTTTAAGGGATAGTTTTATTAGTCAAGTTTTATACGAATGTCAACATACAAAAGTGCCTGTTGCCATCCATTTAGATCATGGAGCAACTTTAGAGCAAGTCATTCATGCTATTCAATTAGGATTTACATCTGTAATGATAGATAGCTCCCATTTACCCTTTGAAGAAAATGTTGCTATAACAAAAAAAGTGGTAGAGATTGCTCACGCAGTTGGAGTTTCTGTTGAGGCTGAGTTAGGGACAATTGGTGATGCGGGAAATACAGTGGAAGGTGGTTCAAACGAAATTATCTATACTGATCCAGAAAAAGCCAAAGAATTTGTTAAAAGAACAAATATTGATTCTTTAGCTATTGCTATTGGCACAGCCCATGGACTCTATCCTAAGGATATGACCCCTGAATTACGTTTAGATATTTTAGAGGAGATTACTAAGGTAGTTGATATTCCCCTTGTACTGCATGGAGGTTCAAACAATCCTGATGAAGAAATTGCAAAATCAGTTGAATTAGGAATTTCTAAAATCAATATTTCTTCTGATATTAAAATATCTTTTACCAATAAATTAAGGGAAATTTTGGACAATGGGAATTTAGAAATAAGAGAACCTAATGTTATTTTCCCTGATTGTATCAAAGAGGCAAAGAAGACATCCTTAGAAAAAATAAAATTATTTAAGTCTGACAATAAGATGGACTTATATTATTAATATAATAAATGATAACCAGGAGGTGAACATGATGGATATTTTAAATGAAGAAATTATGGCAGTAAATCTTCCAGGAAGGACCAAAGAGGAAGCCATTGATACATTAGCTAATTTACTAAAAGAAAAAAGTTATATCAAAGATGTAGAATTATTCAAAAAAGATATCTATCATCGCGAATCCCTTGGTCAAACGGGAATAGGTAATTATATTGCCATTCCCCATGGCCAAAGTGAAAGCGTTTTAAAGAATGGAATTGCCATTGGAAAATTTAACAATGAAATTCCTTGGGAGACATTAGATGATAAGGGAGTAAAAATAGTCTGCCTATTTTGTGTCCAGGCAGGCAATGGTGAGGGTAACGAGCATTTAAAAATGTTGGCTGCCTTAGCTGGAAAACTAGGTAATGAAGAGGTAGTGAATAATATTTTAAAGTCCCGAACAACAGAAGAATTAATACAAGCTTTTTCATAAAAGAAAGGAGAGGAATTAATATGAATATAGTTGGAATTGCCGCTTGTACAGCAGGAATTGCACACACTTATATTGCTAAAGAAAAATTAGTAACGGCTGCAAAAAAAGCAGGTCATAAGATTCATATGGAGACCCAAGGAACCATTGGAGTGCAAGATCCTATTCCTCAGGAATTGCTTGAACAGGCAGATGTTGTCATTATTGCTGCGGATGTAAAAGTGAGTGGGAAAGAACGCTTTAAAGACATCAAAACCATTGAGATTCCTACTGAAGTGGTTATTAAATCTCCAAATAAATTTATTAAAAAAGTAGAAGAAATTGTGGGAAAGGAGTAAGAGAAAATGAGCAAACAATCATCTGGAAAGGTTTTCAATAATTTAAAGCAACATGCCTTAACAGCGATTTCTTATTTAATCCCAATCGTGGTAAGTGGTGGGTTTCTGTTAGCAATAGGTAGTCTTTTTGGTGGGGTAACCATTGAAAATATTAATGATCCCTTTAGCTTTTTTGATGCAATGTACACCATGGGTGGATTAGTTTTGGGGATGCTCCCTGTAGTTATCGCTACAGGTATCGCATTTTCTATTGCTGATAAACCAGGGATTGCCCCAGGTTTTTTAGTAGGTTTGATTGCAATTAATATGAATTCTGGATTTATCGGTGGTTTTATTGGCGGCTATATTGCTGGTTATATTGCAAAATTCTTAGTGGATAAGATGAAAGTTCCTCAATGGGCAGAAGGACTTAAACCCATGTTATTAATCCCATTTGTTGCTTCGTTAGCAGTGGGTATTATCATGTACTATGTCTTGGGAACACCTGTTTCAGCCCTTACGAATGCACTAAATGAGTATTTACGAGGTTTGGATACCAATCAGAAGCTATTATTTGGTGTAATTATTGGTATTCTTTCCAGTATTGACTATGGCGGTCCTATTAATAAAGTGGTATTTGCATTCTTATTATCCCTTCAGTCAGAGGGAATCAATGAACCTATGGCTGTATTAATGCTTGCTTCCATGGTAACGCCCTTTGGTATGACCATGGCATATTTCCTACAAAAAGTATTTCGTAAAAATATCTATGTGAGAATGGAAGTAGAAACCTTGAAAACGGCTTTTCCAATGGGTGTTTGTATGATTACAGAGGGTTGTTATCCTATTATTTTTAATGATTTATGGCGTTGTATTTTGGCAACAGGTATAGGTGGTGCTATTGGTGGAGCTATGAGCATGGTCATGGGTGCAGGTTCACCCGTTCCCCATGGTGGATTATTCGCCATGGTAACAATGACTAATCCCTTTGCTTGGCTAATCTCTTTATTAGTAGGATCCCTGGCAACAGCCATTGTGTTGCTCATATTGAAAAAGTCCGTAGCTTTAGATGATGTAAGGGAACTTACAGAAGACGATGAAAAAGATATTGATTTCGCAGAATTAAAAATTAGATAAAAATATTGGAGGAAAAGATATGTCAAATATTTCATCAGATTATAAAGAACGCGTGAAAGAAATATTTCGCAAATCCAAAATTGTCTTAACTCAAAATGAGATAGACAGTATAGATTATGCTGAATTTGGTTTAGACAATATTGAAGAAGAAGGATTAAACTTAATACTATATGTGAACAACGACCGATATTGTGCAAAAGAGATGGCTCTTTTACCAAACCAGACTTGCCCAGAGCATATGCATCCTGATTTAGAAGATAGAGAAGGAAAGCAAGAAACCTTTAGATGTCGTTGGGGAGAGGTATATTTGTATGAAGAAGCAGATGAGACCCTTGACCTCGAAAAAATAAGTGTTTCTTTACCTCAAAAAAACAAAGAATACTATACAGCAAGTAAAGAAATACACTTAAAAGCTGGAGAGCAATATACATTGGCACCAAATACAAAACATTGGTTTAAAGCAGGAAAAGATGGTGCCGTAGTTAGTGAGTTTTCTTCCCCGAGTTTTGATGCCTTTGACGTATTTACTAATCCCAATGTAAAACGAGATGTGAGAGATAGATAGATTTAAAATGATATAGCAGCTTAGGGAAGGTATCCTTAAGCTGCTTTTAAAACAGCAAAATTTGGAGAAATTCATGTCCTGTCTTTAAAATAAGGAGGTGTTGACATGGAATATCTTATGGGAATAGATATAGGCACCAGTGGTGTAAAAGCAATAATTATTGATAATGCAGGTAGGGTAATCCTTTCAAAAATAGAATCCTATGATATCAATATTGTAAAAAAAGGTTGGATGGAGCAAGATCCAGAACAATGGTGGCATGGAACCACAAAGGTAGTACGAGAAATTGTAAGGGAAAGTGGAATTAATAAGGATGAAATTAAGGCCATCGGCTTTTCAGGACAAATGCATAGCTCGGTTTTTTTAGATGAAAACAATAAAGTATTGAGGCCTGCTATCCTATGGAATGATACCAGAACCTTTACACAATGTAAGGAAATATATACGAGAGTAGGAGGACTAGAACAATTATTAAATTATGTTTCTAATCCAGCTTTGGAAGGCTTTACTGCGCCAAAGATACTTTGGCTAAAAGAAAATGAGAAAGTAAACTATGAAAATCTTCAGTATATACTATTACCTAAAGATTATATTCGATATAAGTTTACTGGGGATATCAGCATGGAAATGTCCGATGCGGCAGGGACGTTGTTATATGATGTGAAAAATAAAAGGTGGAACAAAGAGCTAATTCATAAGCTAGATCTAAAGGAAAATATTTTTCCTAAAGTAGTGAAATCTACAGATATTGTGGGTAGCATAAAAAAAGAGATTGCCAGGGAACTAGGATTAAGTGAAAAAACCTTGATTATAGCAGGGGGTGCAGATAATGCATGTGCAGCCATAGGTAGTGGAATAGTAGAGAATTCTAAAGCTGCACTCAGTATAGGAACATCGGGCACAATAATCGCCTATACAGATAAGAATAATGTAGAGACGAAAGGTAATTTGCATTTTTTCAATCATGCCTGCGATAATTCCTGGTATTTAATGACGGTTATGTTATCTGCTGGAATGTGTCTAAAGTGGTTTAGAAATAATATATTGAAAACAGATAAAACCTATGAAGAGTTGACTAATATGGCATCAAAAGTATTGCCAGGTAGTAATGGGGTTATCTTTCTTCCTTATCTTTTTGGAGAGAGAAGTCCTCACCCGGATCCAAATGCTAAATCAATGTTTTATGGGCTTTCATCAAATACAACCCCAGAAGATTTAATAAGAAGTGTGCTAGAAGGTGTAGCTTTAGGATTTAAAGATTGTCTTGCTAGCATAGAGAAGAGTATTGATATAAAAGAAATTAGATTAACTGGTGGGGGAGCCAATAGTCAATTGTGGACAAGTATAATAGCTGATGTATTAGATAGGGAAATAAGTTTGATTAATGTAGAGGAAGGACCTGCTTTTGGAGCAGCCATAATTGCTGGAGTAGGATCAGGAGTTTTTGAGGATTTCAAACCTATTTTAGACAAAGCTGTAAAAGTAAAAAAAATAGTAAAACCCAATAAAGAAAATGTAAAATTATATCAAAAATATTATAAGATATATACTTTATTATACGACAATTTAAAAGAGTGTAATAGATTATTAAGCTAACTAGCACAATAGATTAAGTCAAGAATAAAAGGATAGAAAGGGGTATGAATATGAGGTTTGGCGTAGATACTTTTATTTGGACAGAGGTATTTACCATTAAAGATTTATGGATAATTCATAAGGCAAAGGAACTAGGGTTTGAAGCCATTGACTTTGCCATTGCTTATCCAGAAAACTTTCCACTGCAGGAAGTAAAGAAAGAACTAGAAGGAACGGGTTTAGAGGTGATAACTTCCATAACCCTAGATGAAAAAACTAATTTATTAAGCGACAATCCTGAAATTCGTGCCAAAGGGATAAAAAGATTAAAAAAATTAGTAGATATTAACTTAGAATTGGGCTCCAATATACTTGGTGGCGTAAATTATGCTGGATGGGGCTGCCTAAGTGGTAAACCCCCTACACAAAAAGAATGGGATAATTCTGTATCTGCGATGAAAGAGGTAGCAACCTATGCCCTCGAGAAACATCCAAAGTTAAAAATTTGTGTAGAGCCTGTCAACCGTTTTGAAACCCACTTTATCAATACCGCTGAAACCGGCGTAGAGTATTGTAAGGCTGTGGGCACAGGGAATATGGCAGTTCATCTAGATTGCTTCCATATGATACGAGAAGAAACCTCCTTTAAAGAGGCTATATATACTTGTGGCAAAGAATACTTAGGTTATATTCATGTATGCGAAAGTAATCGTGGCATACCTGGTACTGGATTGGTACCTTGGACTGAGCTATTTCGAGCAGTAGAGATGGTAGGATATGATGGACCCCTTGTTATTGAATCTTTTGACCCAAGTTTTGAGGAGTTAAATGCAAATTGTGCAATATGGAGAAAGTTTGCAGAAACTGGGGAGGAATTAGCAGTAAGAGGTCTAGCTAATTTAAAAAGAATTTCTGAATCTGCCTTATTATAGAAACATCTTAAAGAGAAAGGAGCAATACAATTGCAAAGAATAATTAATGACCCCTCGATGGTTGTAGAAGATATGTTAAAAGGATTTGCCAAGGTACACAAAGATATTGTACACGTACACCCAGATAATCCTAGAGTAATTATTTCTAATACTGCAAAGGAAAAAAAGAAGGTAGGGATTGTGACAGGGGGAGGATCCGGACATAAGCCAGCCTTTATTGGTTATGCGGGTAAAAATATGGTAGATGCTGTAGCCGTAGGGGAAATATTCTCATCACCAACAGCAAAATCCTTTTACGATGCTATAGTAGCAGCGGACCAAGGAATGGGAGTGGCCTGTCTCTATGGAAATTATGCAGGGGACAACATGAATGTGAAGATGGCTTCTATGATGGCAGAGGATGATGACATTATGGTAAAGACAGTAGTGGCTAATGATGATGTAGCTTCTGCAAAGAAAACAGATTCGGAAAAACGCCGTGGTGTTGCGGGAGAAATTTTGATGTGGAAGGTAGGAGGTGCAAAGGCTGCCCAAGGTGCTACTTTAGATGAAGTAATAGCCGCGTCACAAAAAGCTATCGATCATACCCGAAGCGTAGGAGTTGGCCTTGGGCCTTGTACCATACCAGCAAATGCAAAACCAAATTTTAAAATAGAAGAAGGTACAATGGAGTTTGGAATTGGTCATCATGGAGAGCCAGGTATCCGTGTAGAAAAATTAGCATCAGCAAAGGAAATCGCAAAGGAAATGCATGATTTAATTATAGAGGATCTTCCCTTTGAAAAGGGGGATGAGGTGGTGGTTTTAGTATCAGGACTGGGAGCTACACCTGTCATGGAACAATATATCTTCTTTGATGAAATAGAACAGCTGTTACAAGCAGATGGGATTGTCATTTATAAATCCTATGTGGGGAATTACTTTACTTCCCTAGAAATGAATGGAATTACATTGACCATGATGAAAGTGGATGAAGAATTAAAGGAATGTATTGATATGGAAGTAGAAACAATGGGATTAACTCAGATAGGAGAATAGACCTATGGAATATATCTTAAATGCTGGAAATTCAGAGATTGTGCTTAAAATCATTGAAGCCATCCACCAAAATGCCGAATATTTAAGTGAAATAGACGGAGCTACAGGAGATGGAGATCATGGGGTAAATATGAATAAGGGATTTTTAATGGCCAAGGAACGTATTATGAATAAGGAATTATCCTTTGCTGAGGCCATTAAAATATTGGGACGCACTTTAATTATGGATATTGGAGGATCCATGGGGCCCATTTATGGTACTATGTTTAATGAATTTTGGAAAGCCTTGAAGACTACAGAAAAAATCCAGGCAACTGATCTTTTAAATGCTCTGAATAATAGCACTACTGCCCTTATGGATTTAGCTGGTGCAAAAGTAGGAGATAAAACCCTTATTGACACCATTGTACCTGCTAGAGATGCCTTTGCTAATGCCTTACAAGAGGGAAAATCCTTTTTTGAGTCTTTAGAAGAGTTATCTGCTGGTGCTGAAGCTGGCAAGGAAAATACCAAAAATATGATGGCTAAAATAGGCCGTGCTGCTAGATTGCAGGAGCGCTCGATTGGATTTTTGGATGCGGGAGCAACATCTTGTTGTATCATTTTACAAACCATGGCTTCTGCGATGAAGGGACATATACAAAATGAAGAAATATGAAATTTGAAATAAAGATTGATATAACCTGTCAAGGTAAAATATAGTCAAGCAGCTTGGGGAAGTGCTAGATCCTTAAGCTGCTTTTTTCTTACCCACAAAACCTTAAAGCTTGTATTCATTGCTATGGTTTAGGTAAAATGTTAAAATAATAGGTAGTTTAATAAAGAGGTGAAAAAAATGGCCCTATTAGAAAAGATATTTGGAAATTTGAATGATAGAGAAATTAAAAAGATGATGAAGACAGTAGATCAAATTGAAGCCTTAGAACCCCAAATGGAAGCTTTAAAGGACGAAGAACTTCAACATAAGACCATAGAATTTAAAGAAAGATTATCCCAGGGGGAGACTTTAGATGATCTTTTGGTAGAAGCCTTTGCAGTAGTGCGAGAAGCTTCTAAAAGAGTGCTTCATATGAGGCATTTCTCTGTGCAGCTTTTAGGAGGAATAGTACTTCATGAAGGCAGAATTGCAGAGATGAAGACCGGGGAAGGAAAAACTTTAGTGGCAACCCTACCAGCCTATCTTAATGCTTTGGAAGAAAAAGGAGTTCACATTGTGACGGTCAATGATTACCTAGCCACCAGAGATAGTGAGTGGATGGGTAAACTCTATGAATTTTTAGGATTAAAGGTAGGATTAGTGGTTCATGGGTTAGATTTTGCCCAAAGAAAAGAAGCCTATACTGCTGATATTACCTATGGAACCAATAATGAGTATGGATTTGACTATCTAAGAGATAATATGGTTATCCACAAGGAACAAATGGTACAACGGGATTTAAATTATGCCATCATAGATGAGGTAGACAGTATTCTCATTGATGAAGCTAGAACACCACTGATTATTTCAGGCAGTGGCGATAAAAGTACCAAACTCTATAATGTAGTAGACTCCTTTGTAAAAACCTTGAAAAATGAGGAGCATTTTACCATTGATGAAAAAGCTCATACTGTAGTGTTAACCGAAGAGGGAGTAGAAAAAGCCGAAGGCTATTTTGGACTAGAAAACCTTGCCGATCCTGAAAATATGGAAATTTCCCATCATATCAATCAGGCGCTAAAGGCCCGTCACCTCATGAAAATAGATAAGGATTATGTAGTTAAAGACGGAGAAGTAATTATTGTAGACGAATTCACCGGACGATTAATGTTAGGGAGACGATATAGCGATGGTCTGCACCAGGCTATAGAAGCTAAGGAAAATGTAAGAGTAGAAAGAGAATCTAAAACCTTAGCCACCATTACCTTCCAAAATTACTTTAGGATGTTTAATAAATTGGGAGGAATGACCGGAACAGCCAAAACTGAGGAAGAGGAATTTAAAGCCATTTATAACATGGACGTTGTCATTGTGCCTACCAATAAGCCTATGATTAGAGAGGATATGTCTGATGTTATCTACAAAAATGAAAAGGGCAAATTTAATGCCATTGCAGAAGAAATCAAGAAAAGACATGCCACTGGTCAACCCGTACTGGTAGGAACTATTTCCATAGAAAAGTCAGAAGAATTAAGCAAATTATTAAAGAAACAAGGCATTAAACATGAGGTATTAAATGCCAAGTACCATGAAAAGGAAGCAGAAATTGTAGCCCAAGCAGGTCAAAGAGGAGCCGTTACCCTTTCTACCAATATGGCAGGACGGGGGACTGACATTGTTCTAGGGGAAGGGGTCAAAGAGCTAGGCGGCCTTCACATTATTGGTACTGAAAGACATGAAAGTAGACGGATTGATAACCAGCTAAGAGGACGTTCTGGACGACAAGGGGATGCCGGGTCCTCAAGATTTTATATTTCCCTTGAAGATGATTTAATGCGTCTTTTTGGTTCTGAGAGAATCTTAGGCTTAGTAGAAAGTGTGGGCTTAGAAGAGGATCAACCCATAGAACACAAAATGCTATCTAGAGGCATTGAAAATGCCCAGAAAAAAGTAGAGGCAAATAATTTTAACATTAGAAAACACGTCCTTCAATATGATGACGTGATGAATCGCCAAAGGGAAATTATCTACAAACAAAGGCGTACAGTACTAGAGGGAGAAAATATTCATGACCAAATATGGTCCATGCTAGAAGCCCTAATAGAACACTATGTACAGGTCTATACAGGTTTTAGCACCTACTCTGAAGAATGGGATTTCAAAGGTCTTTGGGATTATATGGAGACAATATTTTTACCCAAGAATAGCTTAGAAATTCCGGAAGTAGACTTAACCAGGGAAGAATTAGCCCAAATGCTATTAGAAGTGGCCCAAGAGATATATAGTAAAAAAGAAGAAAAAATAGGCAGCGAGCAAATGAGAGAATTAGAAAGAGTTATTCTCTTACAGGTAGTAGATAGCAAGTGGATGGAACATATTGACGATATGGAACAATTAAAACAAGGTATTGGTTTAAGGGCCTACGGACAAGAAGATCCAGTACAAGCCTACCAAAAAGAAGGCTTTAATATGTTTGAAGAAATGATCCATAGCATTCAGGAGGAAACCATAAAATATCTATTCCATGTAGAAGTCAACAAGGCACCAAAGCCTAAGCAACAGGTAGAAATGGATAATCTTGTCACCAATAAAAGCGATGAGGGAACTTCTAAGCCTGTAGTAAAGGAAGACAAAATTGGAAGAAATGACCCCTGCCCCTGTGGTAGTGGAAAGAAATATAAAAAATGTTGTGGAAGATAGGGGAGAATCTATTCTTTCTCTCCCCTATCTTAATCACCCGCATATCATATAGAAAAGAATCATTGTAAAGGCGGTTTAAATCGTCTTTTAAATCCTAGTGAGGAGGAAACACTTTAATGGAACTAGAACAATATCTTCAGGAATTACAATCCATAGAAGAGCAAATTATAGAAATGGGGGCTTCACTTTGACCTCCCTAACAAGAAAAAGGAAATAGAAAAACTAGAAAAAGAAATGAGCAAGTCAGATTTTTGGGAAGATATAGAAAGAGCTCAACAAATTGGTCAAAAAAATAAGGAACTACAAAGCATAATAGAGCAACATCAAGATTTACAGGAGAAAAAAGAGGATATAGAGGTGCTAATCCAGTTGACCCTAGAGGAAAATGACAGCAGTATGTTAGGGGACATCAGAAGCGGTATGAAAGAATTGCGCCAAGAAATAGAAAGCTTCAAATTACAAACCTTACTTAAAGGAGACTACGATCATAGCAATGCGATACTAGCCTTCCATGCCGGTGCTGGAGGTACTGAGGCCCAAGATTGGGTAGAAATGCTTCTTCGGATGTATATTCGTTGGGCAGAACAACATGATTATAGGGTAAAAACCTTGGACTATCTAGCAGGGGATGATGCAGGGGTGAAAAGTGCCACTATATTGGTGTCTGGCCTAAATGCCTATGGATTTTTAAAATCCGAAAAGGGTGTACATCGTTTAGTGCGCATATCTCCCTTTGATACTTCCGGTCGCCGCCATACTTCCTTTGCCTCGCTAGATGTCATGCCGGAGATTGATGAAGAAGTAGAGGTAGATATCCGCAATGAGGATCTAAAGATTGACACCTATCGATCGGGAGGAGCAGGAGGACAACACGTCAATACCACAGATTCCGCTATTCGCATTACCCACCTTCCCACAGGAATTGTAGTACAATGCCAAAATGAACGTTCCCAACATCTCAATAAAGAAGTAGCCATGAAAATGCTTAAAAGCAAATTGATTGAACTAAAGGAATCGGAACAAAAGGAAAAAATAGAAGATCTCAAGGGTGAGTATAATCAAATTGCATGGGGTAGCCAGATTCGATCCTATGTTTTTCATCCTTATAACATGGTCAAAGATCATAGAACCAGTGTAGAGGTAGGCAATATTCAGGCCGTGATGGACGGGGAAATTGATGAATTTATCCATGCCTATTTAAAAGCAAATTAGGGGGGAAGAAAATGAAACCAATCGTAGGAGTAACCTGTTCTTGTGACTTGCATTATAAAAAGCAATACAAAGAAACCAATTATTGCGAAGCATTGAGACAAGTGGGAGCTATCCCAGTATTGGTTCCCGTTTTGTCTTACTCTAAGGAGGATCTTGCTCAATTGCTGCAAAAACTAGATGGAATAGTACTTACGGGAGGATATGATATTCACCCTATCCACTTTGAGGAAGAGCCAAGACAAGGATTAGGTCCCGTCGTGCCCGAAAGAGATACTTTAGAGCTTGCCTTGGTTCAGGAATGCATAGAAAGGGAACTCCCTCTTTTCGGGGTATGCAGGGGGTTGCAGGTTTTAAACATTGCCCTAGGTGGCGATTTATACCAGGATATCTATAGACAAATCAAAAGTCGAGAAATTCTCCAACACAACCATAGTAGTGAAGGGGAGTTGGTCATTCATTCTATAGATATTGATAATGATAGTTTTCTCTACGATATTTTCCAACAAAAGATTGGTTGGGTAAACTCCTTCCATCATCAAGCCATCCGCAATGTGGCTTCTTCATTGGTTCCTGTTGCTTGGAGTAAGGATGGACTGATAGAGGCAGTACAACACAGGGATATCCCTTCCATATTTGCCGTTCAGTGGCATCCAGAAAAAATGTGGGATAGAGATGCCTTTTCCCTGAAGCTCTTTGAGCATTTTATGGGCTTTTTAAAAAAACCAATGGTTATTGCATAAGAAACGTCGGCAAGATTCCGACGTTTCTTTTTCCCTAAAGAAGGGGAAATAAGTAGGAAAGGAAGAAAAATAATGCAAAAGATAATAAGAAGTTTGGTACAAGAATTTAATATTAGAGAGACCCAAGTAAAAAACACCATTCAGTTAATAGATGAAGGAAACACCATACCTTTTATTGCACGATATCGTAAGGAAATGACAGGAGAGCTTGATGATATTACTCTAAGGGAATTAAATGATCGATTGACTTATTTAAGAAACCTAGAATCAAGAAAAGAAGAAGTCATTAGGCTTATTGAGGAGCAGGGCAAGCTGACAGAGGACTTGAAAAAGAAAATTCTTGGGGCTAAGGTACTACAAGAAGTAGAGGATCTTTATCTGCCATACAAACGAAAAAGAAGAACCAGAGCGACTATTGCCAAGGAAAAGGGATTGGAACCCTTAGCCGAAAAAATCTTACTTCAAACAATGGAACAATCAGAAATCATACAGGAGGCCCAAGCCTACATCAATGAAGAGAAAGAAGTGAAAAGCGCTGAGGAGGCTATCCAAGGGGCTATAGATATTATCGCTGAAATGATTTCGGAAGATGCGAACTATAGACAAAGAATTAGACAGCTGACCTGGGATGAAGGCGTCATCCAAACCAAATCTTCCTTGGATGAAAAATCTGAATTTGAAATGTACTATGATTATCAGGAACCCATCAAAAAAATTGTCCATCATAGAGTATTAGCCATCAATCGTGGGGAAAAGAAAAAATTCCTTCAGGTGAAAATTGAAGCTCCAGAGGAAAAAATCATTCGATATTTGACTAAAAACAGCGTCAAAGAGGACGCAAAAGGCTCAAAAGTTTACATAGAAGAAGCTCTGAAGGATGCCTACAAAAGATTAATTTCTCCTTCCATAGAGAGGGAAATTAGAAATATGCTTACTGAACCAGCAGAGGAGCAAGCTATAAAGGTTTTTGCCACTAACCTTAAAAGCCTATTATTACAACCCCCTGTACCCGGTAAGGTGACCATGGGTTTTGACCCTGCCTATAGAACAGGATGTAAAATTGCCATAGTCAATGAATATGGAACTTTACTGGATACCATCACTATCTATCCCACCCCTCCCCAAAACAAAGTAGAGGAAGGGAAAAAGCAGTTAATTAATCTCATAGAAAAATACGGCGTACAACTAATCGCCATAGGAAATGGTACAGCTTCTAGAGAATCAGAGAAAATAGTGGCGGACATGATTGCAGAACATCATCTAAAAGTGCAATACGTGGTAGTTAATGAAGCTGGGGCTTCTATTTACTCCGCTTCCAAACTAGGGGCAGAGGAGTATCCAGATATCAACGTTTCCCTAAGGGGAGCCATATCCATAGCCAGAAGGCTTCAGGACCCCTTGGCAGAATTAGTGAAAATAGATCCCAAACACATCGGAGTAGGACAATATCAACATGATGTTAATCAAAAGAAGATGGATGAAGCCCTAAGGGGTGTGGTAGAAGATGCTGTAAATAGCGTAGGAGTGGATGTGAACACCGCTTCTCCTTCTCTATTACAATATGTATCCGGAGTAAATGCCAGCATAGCCAAAAACATTGTGGCTCATCGGGAAGAAAATGGGCCCTTCACCTCAAGAAAAGAATTTTTACAAGTAAAAATGCTGGGCAAAAAGGCCTTCACCCAATGTGCAGGATTTTTAAGAATCAGTAATAGTGAAAATATTTTAGACCATACTGGAGTGCACCCAGAATCCTACCCAGTAGCAGAAAAACTAATCAAAGAAAGTGGTTTTTCTAAATCAGATTTTATGGGCAAAGAGTTAGAAAGCACAGCTAAAAAGCTAGAGACTATAGATGTAGAGGTCATGGTCCAAAGATTGGAAGTAGGTGAGCCCACCTTAAGGGATATCATTAAAGAATTACAAAAGCCCGGTAGAGACCCTAGGGATGAGATGGAAAAGCCAATCTTTAGAACAGATGTTATGGAAATATCCGATTTAAAACCTGATATGGAGCTCACTGGAACAGTAAGAAATGTAGCCGACTTTGGAGCCTTTGTAGACATTGGTGTGCATCAGGATGGACTAGTACACATCTCCCAACTAAGTGATTCCTTTGTGAAAAACCCCATGGACGTGGTTAGAGTAGGGGATATTGTAAAGGTAAGGGTATTAGATGTAGACGTAGAGAGAAATAGAATTTCGTTGACCATGAAGGGGATATAAGCCATAGAGATAAAAATAAAAGATTTGTATGAAAAATAAGTATACTTGTAATGTTTGTAAATTTTATCGTACTCCTATAAAAAACTCTTTTCTGTGTCATTATAGTTTATTAATATTATCAGAAAGGAGTTTTTTATGTAAAAAAATATTTTAAAAGAAGGATATTTAGAATCCATGTAGAATAGTATTAATTAAGGATAACTTGTAATGACAGCATAATGACATGATATGAGGTGAACTTTATGAACCAAAAATTAAATGAAAAAAGTATAGTGCCATTGTATTACCAATTAGCAGAAATACTGAGAGAAAATATCGAGGATGGAATATGGGAACCTGATACAGAAATTCCTTCGGAAAATACAATATGTAAAGATTTTGAAGTAAGCAGGTCAACAGTGAGAAGAGCGATGCAGGAATTGGAAAAGGAGGATTTGATCTATAAAAAGCAAGGTAAAGGTACTTTTGTAAAGCGTAAAAAATTTGATAAAGACTTACTAGGAGAGTTGAGTTTTTTTAAAGAGATGAAGAGTCAAGGCCTAGAAGCAACTTCTGAAATCATTGAAACAGATATTATATATCCTACAGCATATATACAAAGCACTATGAATCTTGAAAAAATACAAAAAATAATAAAAATTAGAAGACTTAGAAAAGTTGAGGGTGATCCCTTTGCAATTGAAACAACGTATTTAGATTATGAAAGATATGGTTCAATTCTGCAAAGAGATTTAGATACACTGGTTCTTTATGAAGTTTTAGAAAAGGAATTTGGTTTAGATATTAAAGAAATTACTGCATATATTGAACCAATAATTCTAAATGAATTTTTTAGTCAATATTTAGGAAGACCTCAAGGGGCCCCGGCTTTATTAATGGAAAGAATTATTAAATGTAAAAAAGGCTCAGGAATATTTTCCAGAATAATTATAGCAGGGGATAAAGCAAAGTTTTATGTGACAACAAAGTAATCCACCAATTTAGTAATTGTTTATGAGATCCGTTTTTTGGTCCACAGGCCATAAAATATTGTTGATTATACATGGAAGAGAGGTGATCAAAATATGCAAAGAAAGGACATTTCATTATTTAATATTTTCTGGACCTTTATTAAAATTGGAGCATTCACATTTGGTGGTGGATATGCCATGATACCCATTATTGAAAAAGAGTTAGTCCATGAGAAAAAGTGGATAGAAGACAAAGAACTAATAGATATCATTGCAGTATCACAATCCATACCCGGTGCTTTAGCAGTTAACCTATCTGTATTTATCGGAAACCAACTTAAAAGCTGGTTGGGAGCGATAATATCATGTGTAGGCGTAGTCTTACCTTCATTCATTACCATTGTAGTCATCGCGGAAATATTTGAGAAGTTTAATAATTCTGTAGTAGTCCAAACTTTTTTCACTGGTATAAGACCAGCGGTGGTATCCTTGATTCTATTGGCGATACTCCAACTAAAACAGTCAGTTGCAAAGAATTGGATAAACCTCATATTAATAGTTGGATCCTTCGTATCCATTGAATTTTTAAATATTAATCCCATTATCGTAATCATAGTGTCTGGTGTGGTGGGATATATATTCTTTAAAGAAAGAGAGGGAGAACAACTATATGAAACTAATTAATATTTTCCTAGTTTTCTTGAAAATAGGTGCCTTCAGCTTTGGTGGAGGATACGCAATGATACCTTTTATTCAGCGGGAAATCATTGTGAAAAATGGGTGGCTTGATATAAAAGAATTTTTAGATATTATTGCAATTGCCGAAGTTACCCCTGGTCCAATTGCCGTAAATTCCGCAACCTTTGTTGGATATAAATATGGTGGGTTAATAGGATCAATTGTAGCAACTCTAGCTATTATTTCTGTATCCTTTATACTAATTGTTATCATTTCACGTATTTATGATAAATTTAAACAATCAAATACAGTTAAAGCAGTTTTTTTGGGAATTAGACCAACTATTTTAGGTTTAATTTTATCCGCAGCTGTCACAGTAGGCAAAAGTGCATTCACAGGTACACAAAGCATATTGATTGCTTTGGTAATTTTTATAGCAGTTTATAAATATAAACTACATCCCATTATTGCAATACTTTCTTCGGGGGTAATGGGGGTGCTTTTGATACGATAATATATTTACACTACATTGTATAAAAAAAGAGGTTATTTTTATGGGGGAGGTGTAAATAAATCTGTGTCTAAGGAAGGTATATATTTCCTAACTGATAAGAAATAATTGATATAAACAAGTAAATTTTTGCTAAAAAGTTATTATTTTTATAATTAAGTAAATGTACTCAAATATTAGCTATCATCATTCTCTAGTAAATTTTACCTCTTGCTTTCTTTACTAGAAAGCAGGATTTTGGAATGTCCTAATGTTACTTTTGATATTTAGATATTCTATCTTCAAGGGGTATCATAAGATGATTAAGAACTATATCCTGGTTTCTATATTTTTGAGTCCATTTTTTCATAATGTTCTGGCTAGCTAGGTAAGCATTTTCTCTAAAGCCTAATCAGATGGAAAAATGGACTCTGTTTTTATCACTTTGCTAAACTGATGACGCAATCTTTCTATGATGTTTGTGGCGTACATAATCCTTCTACACTTCGAAGGCAACTTAAACAAGGGTAATAGTACATCCCAATTAGTATGCCAGCTCTTTATGGCATAGGGGTATTTCTTGCCCCACTTTTCCTCTAGCTGGGTTAGTTTTTCATAGGCTAATTCTTCGCCTATTGCAGTATATACTTCCTCTACGATTATCTGTAAGTTTATTTTTTTGTGTCCTTTTTCATAACCTAATTCGGTTTCTAATTCTGCTCCTAACATTTCCTATTGTTTTTAAATTTCCACCTATTATCATTTCCCTTAAGGTTTTTTACACGATACTTATAAAAGACCTCCACCCTAGTTTTATCCTATTTGTGAATTTTTGCCAGAAACGAAATATTGTTGTCAATAAAGCACGGGACTATTTACAGTCACTTATTTACAGCGTTTGAATTCTCGTATCTACAACATTATACTAACGTCATCTACTACCCATTTACCCTCTTGAATACTAATAACTTTTTAAAGAACTAATTTGGTGTTTATGATTGGATAAGGAAATATATTATTTTTACAAATATGCACTATTTAAATTTATCAGATGGTTTCCCGCAGCTTTCACGCTTTATAAGGTGAAATGGAAGCATTATTTTCAAGGGTAAGTGGGGACCATTTGCAATACGCTCAAAAAGAATTCTAGTAGCGACTTTTCCAAGTTCATCAGTAGGTATATGTACTGTAGTTAACATGGGCGATGTATATTGGGACATTTCAATATCATCCACACTTATAATGGAAATGTCTTCTGGAATTTTTAAGGCACATTCTTTAAATGCACGCAATGCACCTGTAGCGGTAATATCATTTGCGCAAAATACAGCAGAAAAATTGTTACTTCTGTTAATTAATTTTTTTGCCCCCATATATCCACCATCAAATGATTGTCTAATATTTGTTACGATTTCCTTATTATATGATAATCCTAATCGATGTAGGGAATCCTTATATCCCAAAAAACGTGTTTCATTTTCTTCTTCACCAATATAGGCTATTTTTCTATGACCCAAACCATATAAATAATCAACAGCCATACAGGCAGCTTCATAACCATCACAAATTATTTGATCATACTTTGTATCTATTTTGTTCAATCCTGTATAGACTACATGTTTATGGTTTTTTAAAAAAGATTCTAAAAGTTTTTCATCATATCGTCCAATTATTACAATACCATCTGCCTTAATATCACTAATTTGTTTACTTATTTGCGGATTAGATAGATCATAGCCCAAAAACAAGTATTTAACAAAGCAATTATTTTGATAGCACTCGTATTCAATAGAATGGGCTACTTCTGAAAAAAAAGGATTTTCTGTTGGGGCAGAAGATCGCGCATATATGCAATAAATAGACTTAGGTCCTTTGGATGGCATATCTAAATCTGCACCTTTTTTTAAACAGCGTGCATAAATATTTGGCTTATAATTTGTTTTGCGAACAACTTCCCAAATACGGTCTTGTGTTTCTTTACTTGCAGCATTACTATATTTCATATTCAATACTCTGGAGACAGTTGAAACAGAAACGCCAACTTCTTTAGCGATATCTTTTAAAGTCGTCATAGGACAAATACCCCCTTAAAACTATAGTAATTTAAATTATATAACAAAACAAAATTAAGTCAAAAAGTAAAAAAATCACGCTTTGTTTTCATCAAGAAATGGGAAAAAATCCAGCATTAAACAAGCCAAAACACAGCAAATGACGTGGTGATAACGTTTGCGTAAAATATGATTGAAAATAGAGACTTATTCATGATAATATGGACATAATAAAAGGTTTGCAAAATATTTATAAAATTCAAAAAATATATTTATTATTGTCATTATTAATTTTGAGTTATGATGCGTAACAAATGTATTTAGGATTTTAAAAATGATACGGCATAATAAAAGAATTGACTATTTTAAATATTGAAAGGTGGAGGTGGAAAATATGAGCGAATGGAGTAATAAGCCGATTATTTTTGATGATAATAGAATTACCCGGCCATATATAGGTGGGAAATTATTAAATGAGTGGAGAAAAATGGATCCAGCAGAAGATAATCATAATTGTGAAGAATTACTGATATCATCCATAGGTGCAATATCGAAAGGGCACGAAGAGGGGTACGCCATTAGCAAAACAATCCCGAGCCAAGGTTCAGTTTCATTAAAAAGTATAATTGAGAATGATCCCGATGGGATTCTCGGCGAAAAATATAATAAAAAAAATCCAAACAATTTATCAGTTCTTGCAAGGGCAGGTGATACGGTAGTACGACTTGTGTTGCAATGTCATCCAAAAGAGGAAGATGCAAAAAAATATTTTAATTCCATATGCGGGAAAACAGAAGCCTGGTATATTGCAAGAACTAGAAAGGTAGAAGGTGAAGAAAACTGTGTTTATGCTGGATTTAAAAAGCATGTAACAAAGAAATTATGGCAGGATTTATGTAAAAAACAGGATGTTGAAAAAATGAGGGAATGTTTACACAAAATACCTGTAAAAGAGGGAGATGTTATTTTAATCCCCGCGGGTATGCCCCATGCGGTTGGTCCAGGATGTCTCTTTTTAGAAATACATGAGAGTAGTGACATTACTATTCGAGCTGAAAGAAATATAAATGGTGTAGTTTTAACGGATGAAGAAATGTTCAATGGACTATCATTTAATGAAGGTATAGGTTTATTTGATTTTGAAACATATACCATTGATGAAATAAAAAACAAGGTAGTGATGAAAGAAAAGGAAGAAGTTATCATTCAAAATAATAGTAGACTAACACAAATGATTGATTATTCAGATACAAATGCATTTGGAATGCAAATCATAGATATTAGAGATGAATTTGTATTGCCAAACTTTGAAGGACATAGAATTATGGTCGCAATTAATGGGGATGTAAAACTTGAATGGAGCGAAGGAACAATTAATTTAACACAGGGGCATGGTGCATTGATTCCATATAAATGCAATGATTTAAAATTAATTGCATCTAATGCAAAAGTTATGATTGGACTACCGACAGAGTTATAGGATCAGAAGATATTTTTATTAATGCCTGTGTGCTTGCATTTAATAATATCATACAATCAAAAGATAGAAGGTTTTGGGTAAAGAACCTCTATCCTTTGAAATAAACAAATAATGTAAAATTTATATTATAAGGGGAGGGAGGGTAATAAATGAAAATAGTAGGGGTCGCTGCATGTACTGCTGGAGTAGCTCATACCTATATCGCACGTGAAAAAATGATTAAGAGTGCAGAAACTAGAGGACATATCATCCACTGCGAGACGCAGGGGACAATTGGAGTTGAATATGAATTACTAGCAAAGGATATTGAGGAAGCAGATGTTGTTATTTTAGCTGTCGATATTGCTATTGATGGAATTGAACGTTTTAAAGGAAAAAAAGTTATAAAGATTGGTACATCCACATTAATTAAGAATCCCATTGCATTAATGCAAAAAGTTGAAAAATTATTAGAAAAGGAGAAAAAATCCAATGAAAATTAAAGAGGTAAAAAACCATGTTCTAACGGGTATTAGTTATATGATTCCACTTGTTGTTGCCTCGGGATTAACAATGGCAATTGGAAGAGCAATGGCAGGTTCAAGTTTGGACAATCTTGGGACTACAGGCTTTGCATATTGGCTATTCACTACTGGACAACTTGGGATGTCCTTAATGGTACCGATTCTTTGTGCTTATATCGCGTACTCAGTAGCAGGCAGACCGGCATTAGCACCAGGATTCATTATCGGTTTTATTGCAACTGAAATTAAGGCTGGTTTCATCGGGGGGATGATTGGTGGTTTACTGGTAGGTTATATTGTTATTTTAATTAAGAAATATGTTAAGCTTCCCAAATCCTTAACAGGTATTATTCCAGTCATTATTATCCCGTTCTTAGCAACAGCAATTACTGCTATTCTTATGTTTGGCGTTCTTGGAGTCCCAATTGTCTGGCTTACCGATGCATTAACAAATTTCCTGACATCCTTATCGGGTGGAGCTAAATTTCTATATGGTGCTATTTTAGGGGCAATGTCAACATTTGATTTTGGCGGTCCAGTTAATAAAGTTGCAACTGCATATGCTAATGCAATGCTTGCGGAGGGTATTGGAGATGCAAAAGTTGTCCAATTTTTAGGATCGATGATTCCACCATTTGGTATCGCAATTTCTGCACTGATAGCAAGGAAGAAATATACAAAAGCCGAAATTGAAACATTGAAATCGGCAGTCCCTATGGGATGTGTGATGATTACCGAAGGTGTTATCCCTATTGCTGCACGTGATTTGATTAGAGTAGTGTTTGCCTGTGTAGTAGGCTCAGTTGTTGCTGGAGGGCTTTCGATGAGTTGGGGAATTTCATCTCCTCTTCCAAATGGTGGTTTTATTGCATTCCCATTCTTCAATGAGCCGTTAAAAGCATTAATAGCTTTAGCGATTGGTAGTATTGTTACAGGCGCAGTATTGTCATTAATAAAGAAAGAAGCTACAGAGGAAGATGAATCCTTTAATGACTTGGGTCATGAAGTCGGTGATAGTGAGTTAGAAGATGACTTATCATTCGATGATTCATTTCTAAATTAGTACAATTAAATCATAAAAAGGTTGTGATACTTTGCTTTTAAATTTAAGAGAAATATTAAGTGTTGCAAAACAAAAATCATTTGCAATAGGAGCGTTTAATACAACTGATTTGGCGTTATTTAGAGCAGTTGTAGAAGAAGCAGAAAAAACAAATACACCTGCCATTGTTCAATTTGCACCTGGTGAATTTAAATATGCTACACCGTATTTTTTTGAGTATGTTAAAAAGAGATTGGAAAGTAGCAAAACACCTTTTGCTTTGCATCTTGATCATGGAAAAACGGTTGAAGATTGTATTATGGCAATTAAGGCTGGATTTACATCAGTTATGTTTGATGGGTCTGAAATGAGCTTTGAAGATAACATAAAAAAAACAAAAGAGATCACGGATATTGCGCATATGGTCAATGTCTCTGTTGAAGGAGAAATTGGAACGATTGGAACAACGGGCAATTCAGATGAGGGTGGAGTAGAAGAGGTTACCTATACAGATCCCAAAGATGTTGTAAAATTTGTAAAGGATACAAATGTAGATGCACTGGCAATTGCCATTGGAACAGCTCATGGTATTTATCCAAAGGGTTTAAAACCAAAATTACAACTTGATTTATTAAAAGAAATCAACGCAGTAACAAATATACCTCTAGTACTCCATGGTGGAAGTGATAATCCTAATGAAGAAATAAGAAAAGCTTGTGAAATAGGTATTCAAAAGGTAAATATCTCAAGTGACATCAAACAAGAGTTCTTTAAAACAGTATTGAATATCTTGAATGATACCGGATCCTTCATGCCACCTAAAGTATTTAATCCAGCAATTGAAGCAACAAAAAAAATTGTGCATAGTAAAATGGAGTTATTTGGTTCATTAGGTAAGGCAAATTATTATAAATAATAGATATAGTTATAAATATTTATCATATGCATTGGTAGCCCAAAAACTCAATATAAAAATGTATTATGAACATAATTATTAATCCAATGTTCATAGATCTTAATTACAAGAAATGTTGCTATTCACACCGTAAAGATTGTAACTATTATCTCTAGGTAAATAAGATAGAGTCTTAATAAAACTATAGATACTCTAAATATAAAAATAGGGATGCTTGCTATTTATTTCAATAATAAATTCTAAGGTAACTCATTAAAATGATGGGGAGATGCATCTATTACTTTCACTTATTTTTAATTATCTTGCAAGCCATGCAAAACATAGAGGTATCTCCCGCCTAAGATATTTTAAATTTTTCATGAAAAACAAAAATATTTATCTATACATCGCTATTTGTTATATTTAACATTTAAGGTATAAAACCAATTATTAATACTACAGAGTTAGGCCGTATAAATACTTAGCATAGGGGGAAAGGTTATGGAGTTAAGAAAGATATTGGATGAGAAAATCATTAGGATTGGTTTGGATGTAAAATCAAAGGATGATGCACTAAAAGAGATGGGCGATATGTTATATCAAAATGGATATATCAATGACACTGACCAATTCATCAAAGATATATACTTAAGGGAAGAAGAAGGTGCCACTGGAATAGGAAATAACGTGGCAATTCCACATGGCAAAAGCAAAAGTGTTACCAAAATAGGTATTGCCATCGCTACATTAAAAGAAGGTATAGAGTGGGAAACACTAGATGGAGATAAAGTAAATATTATATTCTTATTTTGTGTAAGTGACGACATGAATTCCAATAGGGATCATCTAGTTTTACTATCTAGGGTTGCTGGGAAATTGGCGGATGATGACCTATTGCTCAAAATCAAAACGGCCCAATCAGCTTGCGATATTGTTACCTATTTGGGAGGGGAATAAATAAATCTTGCTTTGAAAGTTAGAATAGGCAGGTTTAATATAATTAGGATTAGGGTTTATTAAATAAATTGCTCTATTTTAATAATATAGTATGTTATTTTTTATATTTGTTCATTCTAACTTTTCAATACTTTCATACTAATACATATCTGGTGGTCACCATTTTGTGTGTAGATGTAGATACTCAGCCTAGTGATACGAAAAGCGATATAGCGTATTGTTAATATAAGGGGAGGCTGAACATGCCACTGCACGTCTATAGTAATTAGTTTAACCCCTAATTACTTAATTAGGTCTGTAAAATAGATTCGTTTGGATACTAGTTTTTTCTATTTTAAAATAAAAATTTTAATACTTTGATACTTTGAAATTATAGCATGATCTGTATCGATATTTTATTGTCTGAGCAGTGCAAATGAACCTGTTGCTATCCCGAGGCAAAGACAAGGCATTATATTAAGTGTTATTTGAAATCCGGTATTTGTCTAACCAAGGACAAGGCGTATTAGGTTTATATATATTATCACCATTTATGTGTGCAGTAAAAGCTCTTCAGAAAAAAGAAAACCCAGTATGTAAATTTGCAGTAGAGGCTAAATAACACCAGATATAGCAGAGATAGGTGAATATAAGTAATTTCGATAATCTACTTCTGAGCCACTATATCTATTAAAAAATCCCTATGGCAGAATAAGGTTTAAACTTTCTAATTACTATAAATTTAATACCTGGTCTTTTTATAATCCTTTTTACTCTTTTAAAGTTAATTTTAAAACCTTCAGTTAGAAGGATTTTATGTATTTGGATATTCCATAATATTTCTTGGGTTCGTTGTAAGCTTTTGAAACTTTCCCTTGAAACTTTATTTTTTAATACTTCTAGTGTTTTTTATTATTTTTAAATTTACATAAGAAGTTTCTAAAACTTCTAATACTTTTTTCCTTTTCAGGCTTAGCTGTTTTTCGGAATGACTTGATAGTCAGCTAACGCTACTATTGTATTTCTATCTATTGCTGTAAGTTTTGCTGGCCTATTGTTCTTAACTTTGAAACGCCATATGACCCCTTTAATCATATTTTGACGCACCCTTTCCTATCTATATATATTATAGTATTCGGATTTTTGTGCCTACAATATTATACTAACATCAGAAAAAATACTATTAATTTTTCTCCCGGTATCTTTAATTATTCTATTGTATATCCATGTAAAATTACAAATTCGCTGTTTTTCTTACCAAATTAATTTATCTTTGTTAATGATAGTAAAATTAGTTTGAGCAGATATGGGGGATTAATTTACTGATTGTTTTAACTTATTGAGTTGGATTCCTATAATATATACAACATAAAATGGTCTAGATCCATGTTGACTAATTTTATCTTATGATGGATTTACTACAATTTATATAGATGCTTTTTTAGTTTTCATTAATTAAGTGATATTGGGTGGAAATTTTGTTTCGGGAATTAATCATGAACAAGTAAATTATGTCACAAAAAAACTTATAGAATAATATAAAACTATTATACTAAATTTCATATTAGAAGGAGGTTCTTATGAAACATATTTATGTAAACTTCAAACGATTTGATATCCCCAAAGAATATGGAGGTGTCAATAACATAGCAAGCCCATTAGAATGGGGGGAATATATTATTACATATATTCAAAATGCACTACAACAATATGATAAAGAGGAAGTAGAGTTTACCTTTTATATGCCAGAAGCCCATTTAATTAATGCAATTACAGCTCTAGATAAAAATTCTAACCTAAAGATAGGTTCTCAAGGCGTTTATAGGGAGGATACATCTTTGGAGGGAAACTTTGGAGCATTTACAACAAATAAAACTGCCAATTCCATGAAGGCAATTGGTTGTGAGAGCGTTATCATTGGGCATTGCGAAGAAAGAAATGACAAGGCAGGTGTAATGAGAGAGGCAGGGCTTGTGGATCCAGAGGCGGTAAGTAGAATTTTGAATTTAGAGGTGAAAGCTGCAATAAATGCAGGACTTTCTGTGTTGTTTTGCATAGGAGAAAAGGCAGAAGAACAATCTAACTGGAAAGAAGTGCTTGGAAAGCAACTGGAAATTGGTTTAAAAGACGTGGACAAAAACAAAGTGGCCATTGCATATGAACCAGTTTGGGCCATAGGACCTGGAAAAACACCTCCAGATAAAGAATATATAACCCAAATTGCCCGATATATAAAAGAATTAACAGATGGTTGTAATGTTGTATATGGTGGAGGGTTGAAAGAAGAGAATGCCAAAATGTTAGCATCTATCGACGAAGTAGATGGAGGTTTAATTGCACTGACAAGGTTCCAGGGGGATATTGGTTTTTACCCAGAGGAATATTTAGAAATTGTCAAAAAATATATGGGAAAATTATAAAAAAGAAAGGATACAGTCACATAAAACGAATTTTAAAATATGGGCAAAGATTAATATATGGTACATCCATTAGATAGTATAGATGGGCATATTTCAGGGAAGGTCACTCCAGTTTTAACTCATATCCCTGAAGGCAAAACTGAAGAAAAGATCCCAGAATTTCCTTAAAATCTACTGGACATGGAGAATGTTATAAGATTAACATAAAGAGACATGCATGATAAAACCTACAAAAAAAGAAAGTATGCTAATTATAGACTATTTATATTAAGAGGTTTGCCTAATTAGATAAGATTTGTAAGGAGGAAATTAGATCTAGATCAAATTTTGGATTGACCTGCCAAGATGGAGGTAGATAATTAATCAATAAGGGGTGAAGTATATGAACGAAAGTATTTTAAAGGAACTTAAAATTAAAGCGGCCCGCATAAGAAGAGGAGCTATCATGGGGGTATCTTCTGCAGGGAGTGGTCACCCGGGAGGATCTCTTTCAATTGCAGACATACTTGCAGTTTTGTATTTTCACGAGATGAAGACTGATATACACAATCCAAAGGATGAATCCAGGGATAGATTGGTACTCTCTAAAGGACATGCTGCACCTGCATACTATGCAGCACTAGCTGAACGAGGATATTTTAATGTAGCTGAACTTGAAAAATTACGTCAAATTGATAGTATGCTACAGGGGCATCCTGATATGGTAAAAATAAGGGGTGTGGATATGTCAACTGGATCATTGGGACAGGGACTTTCGGCAGCAAATGGTATGGCTCTTGTTTTAAAGCGTAAGAAGAAAGATTCCCATGTGTTTTGTATATTGGGCGATGGAGAAATGCAGGAGGGGCAAATCTGGGAGGCAATTATGACATCTGCCCATTATAAACTTGATAATTTAACGGTGTTTGTAGATAAAAATAGTTTGCAAATTGATGGGGTAGTATCAGAAATAATGAACAATACCCCTTATGAAGCCAAGTTTGAAGCATTTGGTTGGAACACTATAACAATAGATGGTAATGATATTACCCAAATTATTGATGGAATTAATTTAGCTAAAAAAGTTAAAGGAAAACCCACAGTCATTATTTGTGAGACCATAAAGGGCAAAGGTGTTTCATATATGGAAAACCAAGTTGGATGGCATGGTGCAGCTCCAAATAAAGAACAGGCTAAAGTGGCATTATCTGAAATTGACGCTATAATAAAAGCATTGGAGGTAGAATAATGATGTCTCTATCAACAAGAGAAGCATATGGGATTGCTATAGAGAGCCTTGGTGATAAATATGATTTCTGGGTTATGGATGCCGATCTCTCAAAAGCAACGATGACGCATTTGTTTGGCGAAAAGTTCCCCGATAGATTTGTAAATATGGGTATATCCGAAAGTGACCTTATGACTACTGCTGCAGGAATTGCCTCATGTGGTCAAATGGTATTTGCAAGCACTTTTGCAATATTTGCAGCTGGTAGAGCATTTGAGCAAATAAGAAACTCTATTGCATATACAGGATTAAATGTTAAGATTGCTGCAACCCATGGGGGAGTATTAATAGGGGAAGATGGAGGCTCCCATCAGTGTATTGAGGATATATCATTAATGCGAACTCTTCCTAATATGACAGTTATAGCCCCTTGTGATGAAGCATCAACATTTTCAGCGGTTGAGGCAGCAGTAAAGGTTTCTGGACCAGTATACCTTAGATTCGGTCGTTTTCCTGCTGAAAATGTATATACAGAAGGGCACGTTCCCTTTGTTGTAGGAAAAGGCAATGTAATAGAAGATGGGGATGATGTTGTAATTTTTGCTATAGGGGATATGGTTAGTAATGCAATTAAAGCTGCGGGAATGTTGGCCGCGGATGGACTTTCCGCTGCGGTCATTGATATGCATACCATTAAGCCTATTGATAAAGAACTTATTCTAGAATATGCCTTTAAAACAGGTGCAGTTGTAACTGCTGAAGACCATAATATCATTGGTGGTCTAGGCTCAGCTGTGGCGGAAGTGTTGGCAGAAAACCCCCATGCTGTTTTAAGGAGGCTGGGTGTAAAAGATACATTTGGAAGATCCGGTAAAAGAAAAGACTTAGAAGAATATTTTGGATTAACTTCTAAAGATATTTATGAAAAATGCAGGGATGCAATAGCATCCAAGAATCCCAATAAATAAGTTTTTGGTTAGGTAGAATTATGTGTAATGACATTTATCTAGGGGGATGTACACATGAAAAGCACAACAACAAAAGACGTAAAAAAAATACGGTTTTTGATTATTGTGAACCAAATACCAATATTGATACAGTTATAAAAACAATATGAAAGGGATTCCGAAAGCTTAGATATGAACAATAAGTATATCCGTATGAATTGTATTATATTATGGATTTTGTAAGAAGATATTAAATACCATATTGAGAGCAATAAAAACAAAGGATCTACAAGAGCATATAAACCCATGGATATTAGAAATTTGTAAGATGGGTCTTAATGGCCTGACAAGGATATATCACATGATATTGACATAGCAGGAACTTTTCTTAGGGATTTCAATATGGGGGCAATAAATTATAATAAATAAATAGTTATTGTACAAATAAGAAAGACACAGAAGGTGAAGAGATGATTGGGCTTTTGTCTATAGATATAGGAACTACTAACTGGAAGGTAATGGTTTTTGATGATCAAGGTACTGTTATTGCATCAGTAAAAACACCAGCAGTGATAAGTATGGATAGAAATAGTCTTCGATGCTATAACCCAAAAATTATTTGGCGAAATATTGTTAATTTAATAAGGCAGATTGGGGAAAGTTATTCCCTTTCAAATATTAAGGCTATATCAGTTACAAGTATGGGTGAATCAATAGTGCCTATAGATGTTAATGGCAAAGAACTCTGCGATATAATACCATGGTTTGATGTTCGATCCATGGATGAAGCAGAAAATATAAAAACGATACTAGGTGCGGATAGGATATTTTCAATAACTGGACTGGAAGCAGGAGCTATTTTTTCTCTTCCCAAAATGCTTTGGATGCGTAAACATAATCCGGAAATTTTTGCTCGTACAACAAAATGGCTTCAGATGGCTGACTATATAAATTATAAATTAACAGGTAAGATAAAAACTGATTTTACCCTTGCAAGTAGAACCTTAGCTTTTGACATAAATACAAACTCTTGGTCAACAGAAATACTCAAAGCATTAAATGTGGATGTGTCAGTTTTACCAGATATTGTAGCAAGTGGAAGTATAATGGGCCAAGTGACAGATGGAGCGGCAAGTGCCACAGGGCTTCTAGCGGGGACCCCTGTAATCATGGGGGGACATGATCATGCTATTGCTACAATTTCTGCGAATATTTTTGATGGAAATACAATTCTAGACTCATCAGGTACAGCGGAGCCACTTCTATATGTTTCGCCCCCAAATACTCCTATTTTAATGAATAACATTGGACAGCGTATAGGTAGACATCCTGATCCGAGCCGGTATATACTATGGGGAGGGATTGTGTCATCGGGAATATGTGTGGAATGGTCAGTGGAACGATTAGCACTTTGCAAAGAATGGGGATATGATGTTCCAGCTATTAAATTTAATGAATTGTTATCGTCTTGTAAGCATATTCCATGTGGTAGTGACGGACTCCTATTTATGCCATACCTTAGGGGAAGTGGTACCCCCCACTGGGATCCAAGAATGAAAGGTGCCTTTTTAGGTCTTACTTCGTCACATGGTTCAATGCATATGATGAGGGCTGTACTAGAGGGACTTTCCTATCAAGTTAAGATGATTGTAAATATGCATGAAAAATTATCTGGAACAGAAATAAAGAGTATATGCTGTGTTGGTGGGGGATCAAAGATAGCATTATGGCAGCAAATTAAGGCGGATGTAACAGGAAAAATTATAAAGACAAAAAATAATGATGAAGCAACCTGCCAGGGGGCTGCAATCTTATCAAGTGTGGGAATTGGCTTGTTTGAAAATTTAGAACAGGGTGCAAAGAAATTTGCAAAGGATGGAGAAATATTTATACCGAATGTGGATAATGCTGGAATATATGACAAAATGTATCAGGTGTTTACTGAGAGTTATAGGGACTTAGAAAGAATTTGTTATAGGCTTGATAGAGTTTCAAGAAAAGATATTTAGAAATAAAACTTTGAAGCGTGATGTATAGATGCAATCAAACTTCAGATTGGTTGCGTCTAGTACTTAGATAGGATAAATCTTGATAAGATAATATGGAAAATTTATCAGGCGCTTCATTCCATGGCAGATACTATAGTAATTTATATACTAAATAATAGCCACGTTATTTTAACAAAAACGCCATCAAATCAGACATATATTTACCATGTGACAAGCACTATAATCTTAATTTTCCTAAGGGTAAAGATTTGGATATGTTATAAAATATGAAACATGCTTATTTGACGGTATATGATAGAAGATTAGATAAAGATGGTATTGGTAGAGTTACTAGGACATATCAATATTTATCTAAGAAAATACTTAGAGGTTGTTAATAAATATATGGAGAAATCACAATAAGAAAGGTAGTGTAAAATATTATGAAATTATCTTTTGAATATGGGCATGGATTGATAGAGGCTCAACTTCCAGATAATACAGATGTATTTATTCCAGGGGAGACTATAGCAGATCCACCTCACATTCCAGAGGATCAAATTGAAGAAAAAACCTTAGAGTCCCTTAGAAATCCAATTGGAATGGAGCCTATTACTGAATTAGTAAAAAAAGGTTCTAAGGTAACCATTATTTTCCCTGACAGAGTTAAGGGAGGAGAACACGCTACAGCCCATAGAAAGGTATCTATTAAATTAATTCTTCAAGAATTATATAGTGTGGGTGTAGAAAAAGAGGACATTCTTTTGATCTGCTCCAATGGACTTCATAGCAAGAACACCGAAAAACAAATTCGCGGAGTCTTAGGAGAAGAATTATTTAATGAATTTTGGTACAGCAACCAAATCATTAATCATGACAGTGAAGATTATGAAAACTTAGTAGATCTAGGAACAACCCGACGTGGAGATCCTGTAATAATGAATAAGTATGTATATGATAGCGATTTAGCAATATTAATTGGTCATACCCAAGGAAACCCCTATGGAGGTTATTCTGGAGGATATAAACATAGTGCTACAGGGATTACTCATTGGAAATCTATAGCCTCTCATCATGTACCTAAAGTTATGCATAGAAAGGACTTTATGCCGGTAAATGATAATTCCTTAATGCGAAGTAAGTTCGATGAAATTAGTGAATATATGGAAGAATGTATGGGTAAAAAATTCTTTTGTTGTGATGCTGTCCTTGATACTAAGTCCCGACAAATCGAAATTTTTAGCGGTTATGCCAAAGAAATGCAGCCTAAATCTTGGACCGTAGCTAACGAAAGAACCTATGTGCCTTATGCAGAAAAAAAATATGATATTATGATTTTTGGTATGCCACAATTTTTCCACTACGGAGATGGAATGGGGAATAATCCAATTATGCTTATGCAGGCTCTTTCTGCTCAAGTGATTAGACATAAACGAATTATGAGTGATCGGTGTGTTATTATTTGTGCATCAAGATGTGATGGATATTTTAATGATGAATTATGGCCCTATACAAGAGAAATGTATGAAATGTTCCAAAAAGAGTATATGAATACTTTACCTGATATGAACCGCTATGGAGAACTTTTTGCCACCAATGAAGAGTATATTCGAAAATATCGTTTTGGAAATGCCTTCCATCCTTTTCATGGATTTTCTATGATTTCCTGTGGTCACCTTGCTGAAAAGCATACATCAACTATTTATATTGTAGGTGCCCAGGAACCTGGCTATGCAAGAGGAATGGGACTGAAAACAAGGTCTACCATTGAGGAAGCATTAGAAGACGCCAAGAAAAAATTTGTTGGGGAGAACCCTAATATCCTAGCTTTACCTAAAACCTTTACCACTACCTCTGTTCATTTAATGATGAAAGATGAAGTCTATCATGGTGAGGATGATTATGGATGTGCACACCATCATTAAAATCCATTCTTTCCCCCTATATTAGGGGTAGGGTAGAGGAAGGAATATCCTAGATATACTATGGTGCTAGTTGAAATCTGAGTTATGAGTGTTCAAAGGCTAAGAATTTGTAAACACGCCACAAATTGTGTTAATAGCTTTTTGCTCAAACAGTTGATGTAAGTTATCTTCTCTTTGCAAACATACTTTGAGCCTTTTCATAAAGCAAATTCTCTATGCAATTAGAATTATTAGTTCCACAAATTAAGAATGACAAAAATATAGTTCTATTTTATAATTATATTTGTCTAAAATATTAGATAACGTAAAAAAGAGGGGAAAAAATGAAAATAGCAGTTATTGATGGAAAAGGTGGAGGAATTGGATGTCAAGTAGTAGAAAGACTGAAGTCTTTGAAAAACAATGATTTGGAAATCATTGTCCTAGGCACCAATTCTAAGGCTACTGGCAATATGTTAAAAGCCGGCGGTGACGATGGGGCCACCGGGGAAAATGCAATTATATGGATGAGTCATAAAGTAGATCTTATTATTGGGCCAATGGCTATTATTGCAGCCAATTCTATGATGGGAGAGATTAGTCCTAAAATAGCAGAGACCATTGCCAGCAGCAGTGCAAAAAAACTTTTATTGCCAGTAAGTAAATGCAACTTTGAAATTATTGGTCTTGAAAATTATTCATTAAAACAGATCTTTGATCAATTGCTTGAAAAAGTGAAAACCATTTTAGAGCAATAAAGAGAACCATAGTAATTACATAAGCGCGGAATCAATAAACCATGAAGGTTATCATCTCTTAAGAATAAGGGGTTACTTTATGGTTTTTTGTTTTTGAAAGGGGAGGAGAAGAAAATGAGAAGAAAATCTATGATGTTTAAAGGATTGATTATTCTACTAGTAGGTATTTTTGTCTTAGGGGGATGCCAGGGAAAGGGGAAAGATGCCAGTCAGTCTCAAGAGGATGCATTGAAAAAGAAGGAAAAATTAGTCATGGCCATAGGTAGCGAACCTGATGGAGGCTTTGACCCCATTGTGGGGTGGGGAAGATATGGTAATCCCCTTTTTCAAAGTACTTTGGTAGATACGGATTCTAATATGGAAATTGTAAAGGATTTGGCTACCGATTATCAGATCAGTGAAGATGGTCTTATCTGGAACTTCACCCTACGGGAGGATGCCTACTTTACCGACGGTGAAAAACTTACAGCAGAGGATGTGGTTTTCACCTTTGATAAAGCTAAAGATAGCGGCTCTATTGTGGATTTAACCAACATGAAAAAGATTTCTGAGGTAAATGAAAACACTGTGGAATTTATCCTACATAAACCAGACTCCTCTTTTATCTACACCATAGCCGCCACAGGGATTGTACCCAAACATTCCTATGGACCTAACTATGGTGAGAATCCCGTAGGTAGTGGTCCCTTTAAGCTAGTGCAATGGGATAAGGGGCAACAGATCATTATGGAAGCCAACGAAAATTATTATGGTAAAGTACCCGAGATGAAGAAAGTCACGGTATTATTCATGGAAGAGGATGCAGCTTTAGCGGTAGCTCAAGCAGGACAGTTGGACGTGGCTATGACCTCTGCAAACCTTGCTCAGCAGGAAATAGATGGGATGCACTTAGAAGTGGTAAAGACCATAGATAACCGTGGATTAACCCTGCCTTGTTTACCAGATGAGGGAAAAACAACCAAAGACGGCCATAGGATTGGAAATAATGTGACATCAGATATTGCTATAAGACGAGCTCTATCCTACGGAATTGACCGAGAAGCATTAATAAAGGATGCTTTAAATGGATACGGTAGACCAGCCTATACAGAATGTGACGGAATGCCCTGGTCCAATGAGAAGGCCATAGTAGAGTACGATGTAGTGAAGGCAAAGGATATTTTAGAAGCAGCAGGCTGGATAGATGTAGACAAGGATGGAATCCGAGAAAAGAATGGACAAAGAGCAGAAATTAATTTACTTTATGCGGCTGGTGATTCTACTAGGCAAGTCTTGGCAAATGCAGTGGCCTTGCAGGCTGAAGAGTTGGGAATAAAAATAACTATTGAAGGAACCAGTTGGGATGTAATTGACCAAAGAATGTATAGTGAAGCGGTAGTCATGGGTTGGGGAGCTCAAAGCCCCATAGAGACCTATTTGCTTTATCATAGTGAAAATACCGGTAAGGATTATTACAATCCTGAATATTTCTCCAATGAAAAAGTAGATGAGCATATTGATAAGGCTATGAGTTCTTTGGATCACGATGAGGCCCTGGAGCATTGGAAAAAGGTTCAGTGGGATGGGGAAACAGGAGTGTCCACCCAAGGGGAAAGCCCCTGGGTATGGTTGGTCAATGTGGATCATTTGTATTATGTAAAAGAGGGCTTGGATATGGGTACTCAAAAGATTCATCCCCATGGTCATGCATGGCCCTTACTTGCCAACTTAAAGGATTGGACATGGAAATAAAAGAGGGATGATATGAATAAAGGGATTTTCAAGAGAATCATACAAAATTTTATACGATTAGTTACCCTGTTGGTAGCAGTATGTGTAATTGCATATTTTCTAATACAAATTTCTCCTATAGATCCTATACAGGCTTATGTAGGAGCAGGTGTAGCTGTTAGTCCAGAACAAAGGGAAAATATCGAGAACTTTTGGGGGGGAAATGGTTCGCCCCTAAAACAGTTTCTCACCTGGAGCCGAGCAGTTTTACAGGGAGATTTTGGTGTCTCTCTTATCTATAGGAGACCGGTATTGGATATTATCATAGAAAAGTTTAACCATTCTATTTTACTTATGGGATTGTCCTGGGTTTTATCAGGAATCATCGGGTATACCTTAGGGCTTCTTATGGGAATAAACAGGGGAAAACCAGGGGAAAGGGTAATGAAGACTATTTGTTTAAGCTTGTCCTCTACTCCTACCTTTTGGGTAGGCCTTATATTGCTTTTGATTTTTTCCATAGGCCTAGGATGGTTTCCCGTGGGCTTAAGTGTACCCATTGGTATGCTGACCAAGGAAATCACCTTTTTTCAAAGAGTATATCATGCACTATTACCTGCCCTTGCCCTGAGCTTTACTTCCTTTAGTCCAGTGGCATTACATACAAGGGATAAGGTGTTTACTGCCATGGAAAGTGACTATGTACTTTTTGCTAGAGCAAGGGGAGAAAAATCAAAGGAAATCATTAAAAATCATGTTGTGCATAATACTCTCATCCCTGCCATTACCCTACAATTCGCTTCCTTTAGTGAATTATTCGGGGGCAGTGTGTTGGTAGAACAAGTATTTTCCTATCCTGGACTGGGAAGAGCGGCTGTAGAAGCAGGTTTAAGGAGTGATGTCCCCTTACTTCTTGGAGTTACTCTATTTAGTGCCCTCTTTGTATTTTTAGGGAATTCCATAGCCAATATTCTTTACCAATGGGTTGACCCTAAGATAGGGGAGATGGATTATGAATAGAAGAATAAAATCCTTAGTGTTAGTGGTTGTTATTATAACAATGATTGTAACAATTGTATTTTATGGACTATCCGTAGGGGAAAAGGATATTAAAGCAGACTTTTCCCAAAAGAATCAGTCCTTGTCTTTAAAGCATATTTTTGGTACAGATTGGATGGGAAGGGATATGTTTTTACGCACCTTAAAGGGACTTTCCACAAGTATCCTTATTGGTTTGGTGGCATCCCTTATGAGTGCAATTATAGCTGTAGTTATTGGTGCCTTGGCAGGGGTAGGACCTAAGTGGTTAGATCAGGGGATTTTATGGCTTATTGATCTTGTTATGGGCATTCCCCACATGGTTTTATTAATTCTCATTTCCTTTGCTGTAGGCAGAGGGGTAAAGGGAATTTTAATTGGAATCTCCCTTACCCATTGGACCAGTCTAGCAAGACTCATACGGGGAGAAGCACTGCAACTGCGAAATGAAATCTATATTCAGGTAAGCAAAAGATTGGGTAAGGGGAATGTTTATATACTAAAAAAACATGTACTTCCTTATATATTGCCCCAGGTACTTGTGGGAACTATTTTGATGTTTCCCCATGCTATTTTACATGAAGCCTCTATTACTTTTCTAGGTTTTGGATTATCTCCTGAACAGCCAGCAGTGGGCATTATCCTATCAGAAAGTATGAAATATTTATCTACCGGTATGTGGTGGTTGGCTGTTTTCCCAGGGATATCTTTAGTTTTGATTGTTCTATTGTTTGATAAACTGGGGGAAAACATAAAAAGACTTTTAGATCCCAGTAGTGCACAGGAGTGAGGTGAAGGTGATGAAAAATCCATTATTAGAAGTAAAAGATCTATCTATCTCCTTTCGAATGTATGGAAGGGGATTAAAACAATATCATCAACAAACCATTTCTAATCTTTCCATTGATGTGCATAAGGGAGAATTATTAGCTATTGTAGGTTCCAGTGGAAGTGGGAAAAGCTTACTTGCCCATGGCATTATGGGTCTTTTACCCAACAATGCCACTATGGGTGGTAAGGTATATTATGAGGGGAAAGAGCTAACAGAAAAAAGATTAGAAAAACTAAGGGGAAACAAAATTGCCCTTATTCCCCAATCTATTTCCCATCTAGATCCCTTGATGAAAATAGCAAGGCAAGTACAGGGAACGGATAGAAGTACAGAAAGTAGGGAAAGGCAAAGGGCATCCTTTGAAAGATATGATTTATGTCAACAATCCGAAAAACTTTATCCCTTTCAATTATCCGGAGGAATGGCAAGAAGGGTACTGATTTCTACTGCTGCCCAAAAAGATGCCAATCTTATTATTGCCGATGAGCCCACCCCAGGATTAGACGTGGAAATGGCCATGAAAACTTTAAATTATTTTAGAGCTTTTGCGGACCAGGGAAAGGCTGTACTGATGATTACCCATGATATTGATTTGGCTTTGCAGGTGGCGGATAAAATTGCGGTATTTTATGCTGGCACTATTGTAGAAATTGCCCCAGTATCGGATTTTCATAAGGGGGTAGAAGCTTTGAGGCATCCATATACCAAGGCTTTATATAAAGCCCTTCCCCAAAATGGCTTTGAGGTGACTAGGGGATGCCAACCCTATGATAAAGATATGCCTATTGGTTGTGCCTTCGCTCCTAGATGTAGTAGGGCGGATGAAAAATGCCATCAAGATAAATCACCCTTAAAACAACTTGGAGAAGGAAGGGTGAGGTGTCATCATGCTTTTTGAGGGAAAAAATATAAGCTTTAGCTACCCTAAGGGAGAGGATATTTTAAGAAATATGAATATCTCTATTGAAAGTGGAGAACGGGTAGGTTTGATCGCCAAAAGTGGTTATGGGAAAAGTACCTTGGCCAAAATTCTTGCAGGTTATGTCAAACCCACCAAGGGGGAAGTGTTTATAGATGGAAAGCCCATACCTACTAAAGGACATCACCCTGTCCAACTTATCTATCAGCATCCAGAAAAGGCTATAAACCCTAGATGGAGGATGAAAGAGGTGTTAGAAGAAGGGGGAGTATTCCAGGATAAAATGTTACAGGCTATGGGTATTGAAAAACACTGGCTTACTAGATATCCCCGGGAACTTTCCTCGGGAGAATTACAGCGTTTCTCCATCGTCAGGGCCTTGGGAGGAAATACAAAGTTTTTAATTGCTGATGAGATTACCACTATGCTAGATGCCATTAATCAAGCCCAGATTTGGAAGTCTATTTTAGAAGTAGTAGAGGAAAGAAATCTAGGACTATTAGTTATCACCCACAACCATCATTTAGCCAATAAAATATGCACAAGAAAAATTTACTTAGAGGAGGTCAACGGATGATATGGAAAATAAATATATCGCTTTAAAAGAATATGTAGAAAAATTAGTAAAAGAGGGGATTTGTATTGCCTTTTCTGGAGGGGTAGATAGCAGTTTGATTTTAAAGGTGGCCTGCGAAGCAGGGAAGAAATTAAATAAGGAAGTTTACGCCATTACTTTTGAATCTAGGCTCCATCCAGCCTCCGATGTGACTATATCTAAAAGAGTAGCCCAAGAAATGGGAGCAAGGCATAAAATTATTCAAATCAATGAATTTGAAAATGAGGAGATTCTGAAAAATCCAGAGAATAGATGTTATTTATGTAAGGAATCATTATTTTCTAACTTACAGAAATTTGCTCAGGAACTGGGGTGCAAATACGTAGTAGATGGTACCAATGCCGATGATTTAAAGGTATATCGGCCTGGAATACAGGCTTTAAAGGAATTGGGAATTGTCAGCCCCTTGGCAGAGCTTGATATTACAAAGGCAGAGGTAAGAGGGATGGCAAGTAGTTTAAATATTTCAGTATCTTCTAGACCTTCAGCCCCCTGTATGGCCACAAGATTACCCTATAATACCCCAATCAACTTTGAACTATTGGAAAAGATAGAAAAGGGAGAAGAATTTATTAAAGGCTTAGGTTTTAGAATTCTACGTCTTAGAGTCCACGGAGATATTGTGAGGATTGAGGTACCTAGGGAGGATTTAAAAAGGTTATTGGAGAAATCTCAAGAAATTATACCTTATTTAAAGGATTTAGGATTTGTTTATATTACCATGGATTTAGAGGGATTCCGCTCAGGAAGTATGGATGTGTATGTGGTAAAGGAGGGCTAGGATGGATATTCATGAATTACTAAAAAAAGTAAAGTCGGGAGAAGTAGACATAGAAAGTGCAGAAAAACAATTAAAAAAATTACCCTATGAGGATTTAGGGTTTGCAAAGTTGGACCATCATAGAAAGCTTAGATCTGGTTTTGGGGAGGTTGTTTATTGTAGCGGGAAAAGTACAGAACATCTCATAAAAATCTTTCAAAGTTTTAACGATAAAAAAGTTGATATATTGGGCACCCGGGCCAGCAAAGAGCAGTTTGAAGCAGTAAAGGCTATTGTAGAAGAGGCGGAGTATGATGAACTGTCTAGGATGATTAAGGTAGTAAGATCCAAAGGGAAAAAACTAGGGAATATTGCCGTGTGCACAGGGGGTACATCGGATATTCCCGTAGCGGAAGAAGCTGCCCAAACGGCAGAATTCTTTGGTAGCCATGTCACCCGTATCTATGATGTAGGGGTGGCGGGTATTCATAGATTATTATCCAAGATTGAGGAAATCAATGAGGCCAATGCTATTATCGCTGTTGCTGGTATGGAAGGAGCCTTAGCTGGAGTGATTGCAGGTTTGGTAGATAAACCAGTGATCGCCGTACCTACTTCTGTTGGATATGGCACTAATTTTAAGGGCCTTTCGGCTTTACTTACCATGCTCAATTCCTGTGCCGAAGGTATAGCGGTGGTAAATATTGATAACGGCTTTGGAGCAGCCTATATGGCGACTCAAATCAATCGACTGGCGGTGAAGGGAAATGAATAATCAAATCTTGTATTTAGAATGCTATTCGGGAATTAGTGGAGATATGACGGTATCTGCTTTATTGGATTTAGGAGCAGATCAAGAGGTTTTGAAAGAGGCTCTGAAAAGCCTGAATGTAGAAGGTTATGAAATTCAGATTGGGCGAAGAGAAAAATGTGGTATAGATGCCTGTTCCTTTGATGTTATTTTAAAGGAAGAAAAACATCAGCATGAACACAGCCATAATCATGTAGATCCCCATCACGATCATATTCATGGGGAAGAACATCATCACCATGAACATAGTCACCACCATATTCATAGAAATATAAAGGATATCCAGGAAATTATAGATAATGCCCAGATGTCAGATAGAGCAAAAAATCTATCCAAGAAAATTTTTCATGTGGTAGCTAAGGCAGAGGCAAAGGCCCACGGCATCCTTATAGATGAAGTGCATTTCCATGAAGTGGGAGCAGTGGATTCCATAGTAGATATTGTAGCTGTCGCGGTCTGTTTGGATAATTTAAATATACATGAAGTGGTTATATCAGATTTATACGAAGGAGTTGGTCATGTCAAATGCCAACATGGTATTTTGCCAGTGCCAGTACCAGCGGTTGTCAATATCGTCATGGATCATGCCCTACCGCTTCAAATAACAGATATCCACGGAGAACTAGTTACCCCAACAGGAGCTGCCATAGCTGCGGCAATAAAAACAAAAGATGCTCTACCTTCTAGCTACAAAATCAAGAATATAGGTATAGGATCAGGGAAAAAAGATTTCCCTAAAGCTAATATTTTAAGAGCTTATATCATAGAGGATGATGGTAAAAAAAAACAAATGTTTTAAGTGCAGTTGAAGACATTCATAAAGATGAAGTATGGATAATGGAGAGTAATATAGACGATACCACAGGGGAGGCTTTAGGCTTCACTTTGGATCTACTCATAGAAGGGGGAGCCAAAGACGCTTTTTTCAATCCCATTTATATGAAGAAGAATAGACCTGCTTATAAACTAAGCGTAATATGTTCGGAAGAAAATATAAATACTATGGAATCCATTATTTTTAAAAACACCACAACTATTGGTATAAGAAAATATAAAGTTAACCGTAGGGTGTTGAAGCGAGAGTTTATGACGGTAGATACAAAATATGGACCAGTGAGAGTCAAGATTTGTACCTTTGAAGATGAAAAATATTATTATCCTGAGTATGAGGATATTAAAAAGATATGTCATCAAAGGGGATTAGGATTTCAAAGAGTGTACGATGAAGTGAAAAAGCAAATAGGATAACACAAAAACCAAGAAAATGGGTCTCTCCCATAGGGATTTATTAGTCTAAAAAAATTGGCATAGCTGTATTCACGGCTATGCCGTTTTTTCATCCCTTTTTGGAATATCAACTGCTTCAATACGTTATAATAGATACGAATTTTCTGCTGTCTTTTTCCATTTACTTTCTCGGCTTTAAAGACGATTATCTTGTCCACAAACTCTCTAATAATTTCAGCATCTAATTCTTTTATTTCAGTATACCTTTTTACCCGTAGCTGATTTATTAGCCTTTTCTATAACTGATTTGTCAGATAGGTAGGAGCTACTTTCTTCATTTGATATATTTTTTTAGCTTTTGGTCTAGTCATATACCTATCTAATAAAATTTGAAGCTTATCATTTGAAATATTAATATTTTCATTACTTACAAGATCACCAGTAATAGTGACAAACTTATTAGTAGCTCCACTAACATAGACTTCAAGCCCTAACTTTTGATTATTTATATAGTAGAGGCTTTTATCATAATTAAAGCCATCTACTAAAAAGATAATTCTAATACCATTACCAGATGAGCTTTTCTCAATGTATGAATCCTTAAAAAATGCCCATTACTTCTTTAGCAAGTTTTGAGAAGTTACCATTTTCATCTATGCAATCATCAATATCAATAGCAGAGATATTATTAAATACTCCAATACCTAAGCCATCAAATTTATCTACTGCATTAACAGCATCATTAAAGCTAGTAAAGGTATTTATTTTATTTGCCATTGTTTTTTTACCATTTACTTGGTAGGGAACTTTCCTAGGCTTTTTATCAATTTTACTTTTCTCGTATTTCCAAACACAGAATTTAGCATTATCTATTAAACACTGTGGTAGATTTTTATAATTTCCTTTCAGTCCTTTCACCTCCTTGTAGAAAGTTAAGATCCAAAATACTACAGTTCCTAAGGACTTACCTTGCTTGACATAGCCTTGTATTGATTCAAGGATACGCTCGGATATAATCGTCATGGCATATTAACTTGAAGTATCTCTCGCATTTTGGGATATTCACTTGTCGAGGTACAAAACTTCAAAATTAATTGAAGTCAAGGAGATAAAACTGCCTTCAATATCTAAAGGACACTAGAATCTAAAATCCGTAGAAAAATTTATAGATATTTTTATCTCCTACTTATTAGCCACAGTAAAGAGGTAAAGTTGAGGTTTTTGAAAAAGAAAATAAAAAACCTACTTCTGGTGTGAAGCAGATAGATGATTGTTACTCAGTTTTAAGTAATAGTTTAAATGAAAACTTATAAACGATTTTGTGGGAAAGTTTATTCGATTTTAAAGAATTCGGAACAATATCAATGAGATATTAAAGAATATTATTGTTTGTGTATTATTTGAGTGTTATAATTAAAAATAACCCATGGGAGGTGTGTATGATGGCTTTAAACTATAATAAGTTATGGAAACTATTGATAGATAAAGGTATGAAGAAAAAAGACCTGCAAGAGCTATCTGGTGTAAGCTCAGCCACAATAACAAAGCTTGGAAGAAATGAAAATGTAAATACTGGGATACTACAAAGAATATGCAATGCATTAAAGTGCGATATATGTGATATTTTAGAGTTTATTCCGGATGAAACTGATTGATATAAGGAGGATAAATTATGATTAAAGATATTTTAAATGAAAATGAGGAAATAACTCCTAATTCTAAAGAGATAACTGTATTAAAAGAGCATTTCCCATCATGTTTTAAAAATGATGGAACTTTTGATATTGAAAGATTCAAAGGTTTTTTAAGTGACAAAATTACAGTTACTGACGAAGGCTATGAGTTAAAGTTTTTAGGCAAAAACTATGCAAGGTTATTAGCTTCAGTTGATACTACAACAGTCGTTGTTCCCAATGGAGAGCATAATTCAAAGCCAGAAAATAACAATAGTGAAAACATATATATTAGTGGCGATAATCTTGATGGTTTAAAACATTTATTAAAATCTTACTCTGGAAAAATAAAATGTATTTACATAGACCCCCCATATAATACTGGTACAGACGGGTTTGTATATAATGATAATTTTAATTTCACTGTGGACAGCCTTTCAGAAAAATTAAGTATGAGTGAAGAGCAAGCAGAACGTATTCTTGACCTTACAAAGCGTGGTTCTGCTTCACACTCTGCATGGCTTATGTTTATGTATCCACGCTTGGCTCTTGCTAGAGATTTATTAACCGATGATGGAGCAATTTTTATTTCTATTGATGATAATGAACAGTCTAATTTAAAATTAATCTGTGATGATGTATTTGGAGAAGAAAATTTTGTAGCGACTATAACAAACACTAATAATCCCAAAGGGCGTTCAGATGATGATTTTGTTGCGACTGCACATGAATATATTATCGTTTATGCAAAATCTATAGAATTATTAACATGGGGTGGGTTTGAACCGACAGAAAAAATTACTAGAAGGTATAACAAATTCGATAAAGATGGTAATAAGTATAGAGAAATTGATTTAAGAAAAACTGGAGAAAATGATTTACGTGAGGATAGACCAAATTTGTTTTATTATTTTTATTATAATGAAAAAACTGGGGACTTTTATCCAGATTATGAATCTTATAGTAAGGAAGGGTATGTTCAAATACGGCCCTTAAGGAATGATGGTAGAGAAGGTAATTGGCGATGGGAACTAAAAACAACTCAATCTCGATTATCGCAACTGCACCCCAAGTTTATGCCTAACCGTAAAATATGGGGAATTATGCAAATGGATTATTTAGAAGGACGTAGTTTAGTTAAGCCTACAAGTTCATGGACTTTTAAGGACGTGAATAGTGAACGAGGAACTGAAGAATTTATTAAATTAGGTTTTGATAAAAGAGTTTTTCCAAAACCAAAACCAATTGGAACAATTTCACGTTGTGTTATTCTAGGGGCGGAGAAAGATGATATTATACTTGATTTCTTTTCTGGCTCTGCTACAACAGCTCATGCGGTTATGAAATTAAATGCAGAAGATGGTGGAAATAGAAAATTTATATTGGTTCAACTGCCAGAAGCAGTTAAAGAGGGTAGCGTTGCTGAGAAAGCAGGTTATAAAACCATAGACCAAATTGGAATAGATAGAATTATTAAAGCAGCTAATAAAATAAAAGATGAAAATCCAGAAACAGTTATAGACCTTGGTTTTAAACACTTCACTCTTGAAGAACCAACACCTAATACTTTAGATAAGATTGAAGTTTTTGACCCTAATGAAAATAAGTTGTTTGCAGATAAAACCCTTCTGAATGAGTTTGGGAAGCCCACAATACTTAGTACATGGCTTGTAAGAGATGGTTATGGTTTAACTGTTGAACCAGAAGAATTGGATTTATCTGGTTATAAAGGATATTTTATAGATAAGCACCTTTATTTAATAGATACAGAGATTCCAAATGAAGCCATAGAAGATATTGTAGTAAAATATGAAACAGAAGGAAGTTTTAATCCAGAGAATATTGTACTGTTTGGCTATAGCTTTACTTGGACGGAAATGGAGCAATTAAAAATTAACTTAAAAAGACTAAAAGACACTGAGAAAAATTTAAATATTAATTTTGATGTTCGATATTGATGGGAGGGAGTATAATGGAACTTATTTTACAAAAAAACTTACCCCATCAACAAAGAGCAGTTGATGCTATTAACAAAGTTTTTGATGGAGTAGAAATTACCAAACCTAGACAATTTTTTGAAAACCCCATAATCAATTTATCCGATCCAAATATTACTCAAAATATAAATGAGCTTCAAAAAAGTTTACCTAGTGAGTATAGAAGCAGCTCTCCTGCAGAGGATGTCCTAAATCTTGATATTAAGATGGAAACAGGAACAGGAAAAACTTATGTTTACACAAAGACTATATATGAACTTCATAAAAATTATGGCTTTAATAAATTTATAATTGCAGTACCTTCCCTTGCGATTAAAGCAGGAACTGGACAGTTTTTGAAGGATGCATATGCTAAAAAACATTTTACTGATGTATGTGGTTATGGTACTGAAATTGAAGTAGGTATATTAGAATCTCATAAAAAGAAAAAAGGTCGCTTCTTCTTTCCATCAGTTGTAAGTGATTTTGTCAAAGGTTCTACACAAAACTCAAAAAAAATATATGTACTACTTGTTAACATGCAGTTGCTTGCCGTTAGAAAAAATGGAATGCTAAGTCGTGATGATTATGATAGTGGAGTTGAAGGCTTTTTTAGACCCTTTGATGCATTAGGAGCGACTAAGCCTATTGTTATAATTGACGAGCCTCATAGATTTTCAAGAGACCAAAAAGCCTTTAAGGTTATTTTAGATGAACTAAAACCACAATCTATTATTAGGTTTGGTGCCACTTTCCCAGAAACCTCCACTGGTCGTGGGAAAAATAGAATTACAGTTAAGGATTATCAAAATCTTCTTTATGATCTTAATGCTTGTGAGTCCTTTAATCAAAACCTCATTAAAGGAGTAGCAAAAGAGCATTTTGAGCCTATTTCGAAACGTCAAGAAAAAGTTAGGATAACCTCTATTAATAGTAGAAGTTCCGTTAATTTTCAACACAAAAAACAAGATGAAAGAACAAAAACTTATACTCTGCAAAAAGATGATTCCTTATCTATTATCAGTGAGGCTTTTGAAGGCATTACTATAAGTGGCATATCAGCTTCTGAAGTTATATTTTCTAACGGTATTACAAAGTCTACTGGTGAGGAGTTAGATGTAGACATTTACATGACTTCTTATCAAGAACAGATGATGAGACTTGCTCTTGAAAGGCATTTTGAAATTGAAAAGTCAAATTTTTGTGGCAGAAATTTTAAAATAAAAACTTTGGCCTTGTTTTTTATAGATGATATAGCTTCTTACCGTGAAACTGAGGATGGTAAAGAACCTTATTTACTTAAATCTTTCGAAAGACTTTTAAAAGAACGAATTGAAATAGAAATATCTAATTTAAGTGGGCAAGAAGAAGAATATAAAAAGTATTTAGAAGAAAGCCTTGCTAATATTTCAGCCTGCCATGGTGGATATTTCGCACAGGATAATAGTGATTCAGATGAGGATATAGCAAAAGAAGTAGATGCTATTTTAAATGGAAAAAAGCAGCTTTTATCCTTTAAAAAACCTGATGGCTCTTATAATACTATAAGATTTTTATTTTCTAAGTGGACACTTAAAGAAGGCTGGGATAATCCTAATGTATTTACCATTGCCAAACTTCGCTCTAGTGGAAGTGAGAATAGTAAATTACAAGAGGTAGGTCGTGGACTTCGTTTACCAGTTGATGAAAATGGAAATAGAATCTCTAATGAAGAATTTCAATTAAACTATATTGTAGATTTTACTGAGGCAGATTTTGCCCAAAGATTAATAGACCAGATTAATGGTGAATTACCACAGGCTTCTCCTTTAACAAAAGAAAGAATAGAGGAAGTTGCTGCAAAACTTGGCATGACTTCAGAGGAACTTTTCAGAGATTTATATATTAAGCAATACATTGATTGGGAAAGGAATATTAAAACAGATGCAAGAGATGCCTTCTTTGCTGAGTATCCAGACTTTGCAGTAGGATTAGATAGTGGAAAGGTTAAGGATAGAAATAGAGATAGAGCAAAGCCAGTGAAAATTAGAAAGGCTGCTTATAATGATATAAAGGAATTGTGGGAAAGAATCAACCAGCGATATCTATTATTCTATGATAAAGATTTAGATGTTAATATGGAAGATGTAGTCTTATCTATATTGGAAGCTGAAAATGTTTTTACAGATGTTACTATGACAAGCTCCAGAGAAATTGTAAAAAGTGATGGTTCAGAAATGTCAATTCTTTCTGAGTCTGGAGTGCAATATATAATATCTAAGATAATTCCTTATAATGAGTTTTTGAAAAGGATAATGCAAGGAACAAATATCGCTATTACAACCTTACATCAGGCAGTATCTAGGTATACAAATAAAAATGGAATGATTAAACCAGAACATTTTAATGAAAATACTGTCAGCATCATAATACAAAAATTTCAAGAATGGAAAAATGAAAATTTGCAAGGTAGATTCCACTATGCAAAAAGTTCTACACCTGTTGGGTCCACAGCACTTTCTTTTGAAGATGGTAGTCCGCGGAGAGAAATTACTCAAGGCAGAATAGGTACAAAACTTGTAGAAGGTACTCCTAGTGATAAATACCTATATGATTCATACGCCTATGATTCACCCCTTGAAAAGAATAATATAATGGCAGACATTGAGAAAGTTGTTGTTTATGGTAAAATCCCTCGTAGCAGTATTGCAATTCCTACTATCACAGGTGGGATGTATAGCCCTGACTTTATGTATATTGTAAAGAAAAGAAATGGTGAAAAAGAATTAAATATTGTGGTTGAAACAAAGGATGTAGAAAATAAAAATAGTTTGCGTGGAACAGAGAAGGCAAACTTAGAATGTGCTAAAGTATTCTTTGATATATTATCAAAAAATGGATACAAGATATATTTTCGTGACCAGCTTAATAATAGACAAATGGCACAGGTTATTAATGAAGTATTGGGGGAGTAATTCTATAAATAGGGGGGATAATTTTGAAACTAGAAAAAATTTATATTAAACACTATCGCTCAATAGAAAATGTGACTTTAACTTTGCCATATAATAAGCCTTTGGTCTTATTTGGTCCAAATAATGCAGGCAAATCAAATATTCTTTCGGCAATAAATAGGATAATTGGTGAGAGGTATCCTACTTATATTGAAATGTTAGATAGCGATTATTTTCAAAGAAATCAAAATAAATATCCAACAGCACAAATAACAGCTAAATTTAATGAACCTTTATATTTTGATAAATGGGGTAATGACTATGAAGTAATATCTGTTAGCTATGGGCATAATGGCGAAATTAACAATAATCTTTTCCATAATGGACTCAACAAGAAAATTTATCCTACAAATGAGCAACGTTCAGCTTGTCAATCCTATTTAATTGATGCTGAAAGAAATATACAAAGTGCTTTTAATTATAGTAGTAGTTATTCATTATTAAGTAAGTTTTCCAAGAAAATTCATGAAGCCCTTAGCTCAGAGCATAAAGATGAATTGTCGGAGGCTTTTGAGCAAATTACATCATCTTTTGAACAGACTGATGAATTCTCTAGTTTTTTTAGTCAGTTTTCCAATTCTTTAAAAGGTGCTGTAAAAGGATTTGTTCATTCTCTAGCTGTGGATTTTTCAGCTTATAACCCAAATAATTATGCTAAGTCTCTTAGAATCTATGCAAAAGAAGGAGATAGCATAAGGGGATTTGAAGAATTCGGCACAGGAGAACAACAGGTTTTATTAATGGCTTTTGTAAAAGCCTATATGGAAGTATTTACTGGTGAAAACTTTGTATTAATCATTGAAGAACCAGAAGCACACCTTCACCCCTTAGCTCAAAGATGGTTAAAGGAATATGTTGTAGAAATGTGTTCTAGCGGTATACAAGTAATATTATCAACTCATTCTTCAGAATTTATTGATGCTGAATATTTGGATGGTTTGGTTCGTATACATAAGGAAGTTGGAATAACAAAGGCAATACAGTTATCGGCAGAACAACTTTGTAATTTTTGTATAGATTCGGGTGTGCCACAAAACCTTATATCTCCGGATAATATTGTGGATTTTTACTCGACAAAGCTCTTTTTAGATCAACTTAAAGGAATGTTTGCGGAAACAATTATATTAGTAGAAGGTGCAACAGAATATTTTGCCTTGCCCGTCTATTTAAAACGTATAGGCTATTCTTTGGCAGAACATGGAACAGAGATTGTTAATTGTCGTGGAAAAGATGCAATTCCTTTATATTGGAGACTTTTCAAAGCATATGGTTATAATTGTTATGCCATCTTTGACTGTGATAGAAATGATACACAAACTAGAAAGATATTTAAGGATATATTTAATGAAGAAAATTGGAGTACAAAAATTGGAGATTGTATTGTGAAGGACAATTTTGCTTATTTTGGTAAAGATTTTGAATCATATTTACGAGATGCGATTCAAGATTACAATCTTATAGAACAACGAATTTCAGAAGAATATAGTATATCATCAAAGCCAGGTAAAGCTAAAGCTATTGCACAACACATAGAAGAAGTCCCACAGTTTATACATGGTATATCGGAAAAGCTTAAAATAATAGAAATGTTGGGACAAAATTAAATTCAAAAGACCACACTAAAGATTTCACTCTCTAGTGTGGTCTTTATTGCTACCTCTTAAGGCTACTTTTCTAAGTTTTTATTCAATCCCTATGGAAAAGAATATGGGAAAACAAAAATAAATAATTTGAATAAAAGCAATGCCCCTTACATATTGATTATTATGTACAAGTTTCCTTAGTGAAATGAGAGGATAATCAATAGGGAGAATAGATTATTTTTAGAAATTTGATTAATGGGGAATGGGGCAAGAAATTTCTTTTTAGGCAATAGAACTTGGAAATAAACTTATCTAGGACAAAAACGCTATCGGTTTTGGCATTTTTACAATTATCAAAAACAATAAAACTTTAAGGTTGTCGTCAAAATGCTGAAATACATGTCCCTTATATTTCAAAATAAAGAAGGAAGGAGGTCAATAAATATAGAGAGGGTAATGTAGAACAGAGGCATGTATTTAAATAAATATGACTAGGGGGGATATAAATGGTTAGTGAGCAGGTTATTAGCAAAGATGAGCAGCCGGTTTTTGACGTCGAAATTGAAAGTACCATAGACCTTCTTTATGGGATTGAGGATAGACCCAAAAGATGGTGGGAAACGCTTTTTTATGCCTTTCAAATCACTTTAGTAGATTTTACGCCCTTTATTTGGGCAGGGATGTTTGTGTCTTTAGCAGGTCTACCAGACAGTATTATTCCTATTATGATTAGCACATGTTTTTTAGCAATGGGTGTGGGGACCATTATACAGACGACCATAGGAAACAGATTGCCCATCGTACAGGGTCCATCATCATCTGTTCTAACTGCAATGGGTGGAGTTACCGCAACATATGGTTTCCCAGCGATGTGGGGTGCAGTTTTGGTTGGAGGCCTTATAGAATTCTTAATCGGCCAATTTAAAATACTGGGAAATCTAAGAAAATTTATTCCCCCAGTAGTTACGGGATCAGTTGTTACAGTCATAGGTTTTGTTGCTGCTAGGATCTCCATTACATGGATATTTACCAATCCAAATAAAATAGATTTGATACTGGCTCTTGTAGCTTTTTTACTTGCACTTACCTTAAAATTTAGGTTTAAAGGATTGCTGTCTAATGGTTTTGTATTATTCGCGGTTATCATTGTTGGAGTCATTATTGCTACACCTCTAGGACGTTATGATTGGTCTGCAGTGGCAGAAACACCATGGTTTTCCATGCCTAAATTATTTCCTTTTAGGGGATACGAGGGTATAAATAAGCCATTTATATTATTAGGTGCAGCCATCATTGGAGGATTTACTGGATATATTGGTTCAATGTTTGAGTCTTTAGGAGACTATGCTGCAACATGTGCCATATCCAAAGAAGTTTACCGAGTTAAACATATTAATAAAGGAATAGCTGCTGAGGGGTTAGGCTGCATATCCTCTGGTTTATTGGGGGCTCTTCCAGTAACAAGCTATACACAAAACATAGGGATCATTGCTGCAACAGGTGTAGCCAGTAGATTGATTACTCAGATTGCTGCTGTGATGTTCTTGTTTTATGGTCTTTCTCCAAAGCTTGCTATGATGCTTGCCAGTATACCCCGGCCTGTAGTAGGGGGTGTATTTGCTATAAGTGCCAGTTTAATCATGTTTTCGGGTATTGAAGTAATTATGTCTGAGAAACAAAGCATGGAAAATAATCTTATTGCAGGGACAACCATTGGGGCAGGTGTCATTGTCCCCTTGTTTACAGCAACTGCAGGAGCAGCGTGGGTAAGCACCTTTGGGGAATTTGGCAGAATGTATATGTCTAATAATATTTTTATCGCCGTTACTGTGGGCATTGTGATGAATTTATTGATATCCCATATATTGGTACGACCAGAAAATAAGAACCCTGTAGAGACCAATAAATCTCAAGAATAAAGAATACTGAGGAAAATGAAATTTAAAGACAGGAGGATAGGATGATGCTCTTAATTAAAAATACAAAAATACTTGATGTAGATGAAAACATGGATATTCTTATCAATGATGAAGGCAGATATGAGAAAATCTTAAAAGATATAGAGGTAAAAGACTATGAAGGATGCCAAGTCATTGATGCAAAAGGAATGTTGGCCACCCCTACCTTTGTTAATACCCACATGCATTTTGACAAGGCTTATACATCCCTGGTAGCAAGAGATAGTAAAGAAGAAACCTTAGAGGAATCTATCAAAATCATGCATGATAGAAAGAGAAATTATTCTGTTGAAGATGTCAAAAATAGAGCGGTTAGAGCCATAAAAGAGTGTGTTGCTTATGGAACGACAAAAATAAGAACCAACGTAGATATTGACAATATGGCAGGTTTGATAGGACTAGAAGGTGTAGTTTTAGCCAAGGAAGAATGCAAAGATATTTGTGACCTACAGATTGTGGCTTTTCCCCAAGAGGGCATATTTAATAATGAGGGAACTGAAAAACTTATGTGGGAAGCAATGGAAAAGGGTGCTGATGTTGTAGGAGGTATGCCAGCGGCAGAATGGCTAGATGGCTATGCAAAAAAGCATGTGGAATTAGTATTTGAGATAGCAAAGAAATATGATGCTTTAATTGATATGCATATGGACCAATCTAAGGATATGTTTGATCGGTCTTTAGAATACACAGCGGTACGGTCTATAGAGGAAGGAATGCAAGGTAGGGTGACAGGAGGGCATTGTACTTCTATTGCTTATCAAAATCATTCCCATGCCAAAAAGGTTATGGAAATATTAAGGATTGCTGATTTTAATGTCTGTACCAATACCCAAACCTTAGCCATAATGGGTGTAGATAGTGAACCCAGGACTAGAGGGGTAACAAGGATAAGGGAAATGGTGGAGATGGGTATTAATGTGGCAACAGCTCAAGATACCATTTGCGATGGTTTTCATCTTTATGGTACAGGTGACCCCTTAGATTATGGATTGATTTGTGCATATACGGCTCAATACAATACACCTAAGACGGCAAGAATAGTATTTGATATGCTAACAAAAAATTCTGCTAGAATTTTTGCTCCCGAGGAGAAGTATGGTATAGAGGTAGGAAATGTTGCAGATTTAAATATCATTGATGCCCCTAATGTTCAAGAAGCTTTACGTCTTAGAGCATCTAGACCCTATATAATTAAAAAAGGAAAAATCATAGGAAGTTTTGAAAGAAAACAAGTTTTATTCTAGCCAATGGGAAATATAAAAAAGTGAATAGCCTAACTGAAAAACCAGGAATGCCTCCTGGTTTTTTTATTGAAACTTTAAAAACAAGAAGGAAAATTCATAAAAGATTAGAATTAATATAAGAGATAGAATACAACTAAGGAGGGAAAAAATGAGGATTTTTGACAGGAAATTTATGCAGTATCAATTGGCCTATGGAATTTGGTATAATTTAAGTTCTCGATTTTTATTTGTAGGAATGATTTTTGCTGTGATTAGCTTCTTTTCTGACTCCATTCTTTATTTATTAGCCATTCCTATGCTCTACATTTATGGATATTTTCGTCTACAATATCTATTAAATGCCAAGGATAGCGTTTATGAAAAAAGGATGGAAAAGCAATACAAATTTTATGAAAGGAAAAACTTGAAAGCCCAAGGACAGGTGACCTATCAAATAGAAAAGCTTTTATTTGCCGTAGAGTTAGGGAAAATAGAGGCAAAACAAGCCATAGAGGATGTAAAGGAAATATTAGAAATAAGACCTAAACTTCAAAGGATTATTAAGGGTATTCTATTAAGTCTATATTTGGTGGCTAAGGAAGAGGACAATACAGAAATTCCTCAGGATTTAATAGATAATCTCCATGAGGTTCTAAAGGAGGAAGAAAACCCCAATGCTTTGGTAGATCATGTACGAATGGCTTTAAAGTTAGAAAAATATGACCTAGCGATTAAACTTATAGAAAAGGCAGAGGAGAGAAAGAAGATTTACAAAAAACAAAGAATACCTGTATACCGATCTATGTATAAAGTCCTACAGGTTTCCTTGCCCTATTATAAGACCATTGCCTATTTTAAAAGTGGAGAGAAAGAAAAAGCTTTAGATCAATTGGAACTTACTCTAAGAAGAGCACAATCCCAAAAATTAAGAAAAGAAATAAAACAAGAAGTAGAAGGGATGGGAATCATATGATTTTAATACGCAACGCTAAGATTTGGACGATGAGCGGAGAGATTATCCAAGAGGGAAGTATTTTAATAGAAAAGGGGAAGATCAAAGAAGTAGGACAGGATGTGGTGGCCCCCTTAGATGCCAAGATCATTGATGCTGAAGGTGGCAATATCCTACCGGGATTTATAGAAGCCCATTGTCATATCGGACTATTTGAAGATGGTTTGGGATTTGAGGGAGAAGATGGTAATGAAATGACCCACCCCATCACCCCTAATCTCCGAGCTATAGATGCTATTAATCCTATGGACAGAAGTTTTCAAGAAGCCAGAGAAAATGGCATCACCACTTGCATTACAGGTCCTGGGAGTACCAATGTAATTGGAGGACAATTTGCAGCAGTAAAAACCTATGGACAAAGAGTAGAGGACATGCTTTTAAAAGAGCCCATAGCGATGAAATGTGCCTTTGGAGAAAACCCTAAGAGAGTATATAGCTCTCAGAAAAAAAGTCCCGTCACAAGAATGGCTACAGCAGCCCTGCTAAGAGAAGCCTTGATGGAAGCCAAGGAATATGCAAAGAAAAAAGAAAGGGCAGAAAGTGAAAAGGATCAGCCAAAATGGGATATGAAGATGGAAAGCCTAGTGAAGGTATTAAATAAGGAAATTCCCTTAAAGGCCCATGCCCATCGTGCCGATGATATTTTAACAGCCATTCGAGTAGCCAAGGAATTTGATGTGAATATGACCTTAGATCATTGTACAGAGGGACATTTAATTGCAGACATTATCAAAGAAGAAGGTTTAGATGCTATTGTAGGACCAACTTTAAGTAGTCGTTCCAAGATAGAATTAAATAATCTTACCTTTAAGACTCCAGAGGTTCTAAACAAAAAGGGAGTCAGAATAGCCCTAACTACTGATCATCCTGTTGTGCCCGTGCAATATTTACCCGTATGTGCAGCCCTGGCCACTCGAGAAGGAATGGAAGAGCTAGAGGCTTTGAGAGCTATTACTTTATATCCAGCCCAAATCGTAGGGATAGAGGATCGTGTGGGCAGTATAGAAGTAGGTAAAGATGCGGATTTAGTATTGATAAAAGATCATCCCTTGGATTTTAGGAGTAAAGTGAGGATGACGATAATTAATGGAGAAGTGGTTTATGATCGTGGGGAAATAGCATAAGGAAAAGAGATAAACAAAATGAAATCCAATTTTTTCTTGATTCCTATGCATAGAAATGACCTCTCCTATTTATACTATCCTATAGGGAGGTGTATCCCAGTGGATCATGAAAGAGCAGTAAAGATTATGAATTCCCTAGAAAATATCAATGTTACCTATAATGGTGATTCTGTATGGATTGAAGGGATAGATCATGAAAGCCAAGAGGTCCAAGTGACTATTTTATGTACCCATGAAATGACTAGGGTGCCTATTAACCAGCTAAAAGAAATTGGACCTGTATCGGGAATGATTTAGCTAGAAAAAACAATGGCAAGAACTATTCTGTCAATAAAATAACGAAAACACTTGAACATTTTATTTTTTGTGATATAATAAGTTTGAAAATAAATAATAAGTATCTTCAGGGCAGGGTGAAATTCCCGACCGGCGGTTATAGTCCGCGAGCCACGAGAGTGGTTGACTTGGTGCAACTCCAAGACCGACAGTAAAGTCTGGATGGAAGAGGGTATTGATTAATCATGCCATTTATGTATGCTCCTGAAGAAGTTCAGGGGCATTTTTGATTGAAGAAAGTACTTTCTTTAATCAAAAAAGGTGATGGATTATCACCTTTAAGTGGGCATGATGCACACACTCTTTACCTTTAGACCTGAAGCAATATTCTAAAGGAGGAAAGATAATGAAACAGGTAACTTTATCCAATCAATCATCAAGTTTGTCAGCCACCAATAGAATGGTGAAAATCTCTGTTTTGTCGGTCATTGCTTTTATTATTATGCTTTTTGAAATGGTGGTACCTTTTTTTCCAGCATTCTTAAAAATGGATTTTAGCGATGTACCTGCACTATTGGGTTCCTTTGCCCTAGGTCCTGTGGCTGGGGTGATTATCCAACTACTTAAAAACATACTTCACATTGTACTGAGAGGAACGAGTACAGCGGGAGTTGGAGAGCTTTCAAATTTCATTGTAGGTGGAATGTTTGTATTTACAGCAGGATCTATCTACAAAATGAACAAGAATAAAAAATATGCTATGATAGGTATGATAGTGGCTACTATTGTGATGTCAGCTGTAGGGATTTTAACAAATCTATATCTGGTTGTTCCTTTTTATTCCAAAGCTATGGGTATTCCTTTAGATGCCATCGTTAATATGGGTACCGTAGCAAATGCAAGAATTATCGACTTGAAGACTTTGATTATATATGGAGTAACTCCTTTCAACATCATAAAGGGAGTGGCTATTTCTATCGTGGTGACTTTGATCTATAAAAAATTAACACCAATTTTGCATAAATAAGAAGAATGGGTGTAGATAAAATATAAGCACAAAATTAGGCAGCTTAGGTAAGTATAATTACTTACCTAAGCTGCCTAATTTTGTTTTAGTTTTAAAATTCAAGATCCAGTTGACTAATCAATTGTTCCATGACAATTCTTTTTTCCTGAAGTACCTTTCGAATTAAATCTAATTTTTCTTCTGATATCCTATATAGTGGAAAACTCACACTTATCGCAGCGATAACTCTGCCTTTTTTTCTTAGGGGTGTTGCTAAACAACCTGTATCCTTATTGACTTCCTCCCACTCATAGGCTATTTCTTCACTTCTTATTTTCTCTATCTGGTCTAATAATTTATCAAGATTTGTTATTGTATGGGATGTGATAGGTTTCAATTTATTTTTATAATAATTTTTTATTTCCTCATTAGTATGTCCTGATAGCAATGCTTTCCCCAAAGCGGTAGCATACGCAGGCAATTTACTTCCCACAGTGGAAACTAAGTTAATAGGCTGTTCGGAGTCCACCTTAGCTAAATAAAATACATCATGATCAATTAATATGCCCAGCTGACACACTTCATTACAAACATTTACGATATCATTCATTTCACCTTTTATAATGTCTATGCTGCTAGAATTTGAGGAAAGAGATGAACCAAGTATAAAAGATTTTATGCCTATCTTTATTTGGATGTATTTTCATCAAGACTTATATAATTTTTAACTAACAAAGTTTGAAGAATTGGTGAAATAGTGCTTTTAGGGGAATTGATTTTTTCGGATAATTCGCTAAGGGTAAGTCCATTTAAATACTCGTTAAGAGCCTCAAGGATATTAATAACCCGAATTGTAGGATTATGTAATGGTTTGTTAGTTTTTTCCATATAACCACCCCAGATAATAAAATTTAAGTAGGATCATTGTCTTTCTTCCTTTCTATTAATTTCAATATATTCTTATTTTAAATTATTCCAAATTAGATTTTGAAATAAAAAGTATTATATAAAAATATTACTCAAATAAATTATAGAATATAGTGCAACTTTCTGTAACTTTCTAATCAGCTAGTTGAACTAATGAAATTCTTAATATTATGGGGAGAATTTTAAAAATTATCTAGTAGAAATAAATGAGCTTATAAGTACAAGATTATAATGAAACTTATATTATGTCAATAAAAGAAATGAAAGGTTAGTTTCAGTGCATTATTACGATAAGATTGCCTACTAAATAATCTATTTTATCCATTCATGGTAATGCAAATATAAAATATTTATGAAAATTTTGCAAGAATATAGTTTATGAAAAATCTTAATAGAAGTTAAAAGAAAGAGGTGAGTAGAGAAAGTAAAGGAAATTTTTACTTAAAGAAAGATTTCTGAATGTTTTGGATTCCTGTTGACATCGTTATCATCAGATGTTAAAATATAATCGATATTTGTAAATGTGAACGTAATTCGTATATAGGAATGAAATGGCTTTGTGAAATAGGGGAAGTTCGAAATGCTAAGAGGGGATAATGGGCTATGTTGAGATGTTATTGATTTTCTAATTGGAAAAGGAGGATATCCAGTAAAGGTAATCTTGAGTATAAAAGCTTTTTATTCGGTAAGGCATAACCTTTCATTTGTGTATTCTACATACCTAAACTTTGAAACAGTGGATAGAATATAAATCCAAGTTCTTAAGATTAACTTTTGATTTTAAGGAGTTTTCCAGGAATTAATAACATTTCTAGCATAATAAAAATATATTAAAGGGGGCGAAGAGGGAAACAGTTTTTTTCATATTAGGTATTTATTTGCATAGACATAAGAATTAAAAAAACTGCTATAAAAAATCAGGCTTTAAGAATTTTATGTAGTTCTAGTATGTGTCTGGGGAACAGCGGTATTATGAATCAGAGGAAATGGGTTCCACTGCTTCATAAAGGCAAGAATTATAAAGGGAAAAAGCTATGCAAAAGTATGATAAAAGGGGGAAATGTTATGGGAAAGAGAGCATTAAGTATTCTGGTAATTATGACTATAGTTGCTACTCTAATGACTGGCTGTGGGACAAGCAAAGCAGATGGGAATGCAGTAGGTAAAGGACAAGGGGATGGAAAAACTTACGAAATCAATATTGGTATTCATACAAGTAAAGGTTCTAATGAAAACTTTACACTGGAAAGGTTTAAAGAGTTACTGGAGGAACGTTCTGAGGGCGCATTTAAGGTTAACCTTTTTCCTAATGGATCTTTGGGTACCGAACTTGAAAATCTAGAACAGATTAAAACGGGTGAAATTCAGATGGGGCTTTTTGGAGATAATCTAACCGGACAGCTTGCCAGTGAATTTGATCCTACGATTATTCCTTTCCTTTATGAGGATTTAGAAGATGTATATGCTGTATGGAATAGTAAAATAGGAGAATTGATTAATGATGCTGTAGAAGAAAGAGGAAATCAAATGGTAGTAACCGTTCAAAGTCGTGGGACTAGAAAATTAACTACCAGTAAAGAGGTTAAAACACCAGCAGATGTTGCCGGATTAAAAGTTAGGATTCCTGAAATTTCCTCATGGGTAACGGTATGGAAAGGATTAGGCGCTAATCCTACACCAATTAACTTGAACGAGGTTTATAGTGCATTACAGACTGGCATAGTAGATGGACAGGAGAATCCTTATGAACTTATTTATACAAATAAGTTCTATGAAGTAAATAAAAACATTGTTCTGACAGATCACATTAGTGGAATCTTTAAATGGACGATTAACAAGGATTTTTATAATAGCCTTCCAGAAGATTTGCAGAAGTTGCTAATGGATACTGCAAAGGAATGTACTGAATGGGGAGATGCCCAACTGGATGAACAAGAGGCAAAAATTGTAGAAGAATTAAAGGCGGCAGGTGTAAAATTTATAGAAATTGATAAGAAAGAATGGAAAAAGGCTGCAAGAGCGGGTATTGATGAAGCGGTTAAGACATTAGACCCAGATGTTAGAACATTAGTTGAAGAGTATCTTGCTTCCCAAGAATAAGTTGATTTTTACATCTTATACTATTCTATTTCTGCCCGTTGATTCGGGCAGGAATGACTTAAAAACCTAGAAAAATAGATAGTATAACAAAAATATATTTTAAAGATAATGATGCTAATTGTCCTATAGAATAATCCACAGGATACAGATAGCTTTTATCTAATCCCTAACTAAAATATACAGCAGGGGAGGAGTAGTATTGAGGCCTAAAAAGTTAATTAAGGTTTTTGATAATATATGTGCGTTTATGATGTTGATATTAATAGTTTTAACATTAACCCAGGTTTTCATGCGCTATATTCTAAAAATTAGTATTCCGTGGACAGAAGAGGTTGCTAGATTGCTATATGGAATTTTGATATTTTCTGGAGTCGTACTTCTTGAGGCAGAGAATAATCAAATAAAAACCACCTTTCTTTTAGAAAAACTCCCAAAGAAGGTTCATTATGTGATACAACTGCTTATTAACGTTGCTAGCATGATTCTTTGTGGCTCTTTAATTTATGGTGCGACAAAAATGGTGAAAAGTTCTTGGAGCATAACCCTCGGTTCCCTTCCATGGCTTTCTAGTGCAGTTACGTACATTGTTATAATTGTTTGTATGCCCTTTGTAATATACTGTCTAATAAGGCAAATGATGTATTTTGAAGAATATTTTTTAGAAAGCAGTGAATATGACCTAAGCGATATAGGAAGCGAGGTTGATGCATAATGATACTCGTTATATTTATAGGAGTTTTGGTTGCTTTATTCTTAATCGGTGCATCCATTCCATGGGCAATAGGTTTAACATCCATGATCGTTATGTTGATAGAATCAGGTTTCAATGGAAATCTATTTGGAACCATGGTACAGAAGATGGTTGCAGGAACCAATAACTTTACATTACTTGCTATTCCCTTTTTTCTTCTTGCGGCAAAGTTGATGAATGTAGGAAGTATCACGAAAAAGATCTTTAGACTTTGTAATGGATTAGTGGGATGGATTCCTGGAGGCTTGGGGCATGCCAACATAGCAGCTAGTATTATATTTGCAGGCATGAGTGGCGCAGCGGTAGCTGATGCTTCCGGGCTAGGCACAATTGAAGTAGAAGCGATGGCAAATGAAGGATTTGATAGGGAATTCTCAGCAGCAGTTACAGCAGCTTCCTCTACTGTTGGGCCTATTATCCCTCCAAGCATTAACTTGGTTGTATTTGGTGTTGCTGGGGGAGTATCTATTTCAAAACTTCTAATTGCTGGAGTTATTCCTGGCTTACTAATGGGTTTGACTATGATGGTTATGGTTTACTATTTTGCAATTAAGAGAGGATATCCTAGAAGGAAGTTCCCCACATTAAGAGAGTTTTGGGAACTTATATCCGATGCGTTCTTTCCTATTCTTACACCGGTAATCTTAATTGGGGGTATCACTATTGGAATCTTTACACCTACAGAAGCGGCAGCCATTGCAGCACTATATGCATTTATTCTTACTGTGATTGTATATCGAGAGATAACCTTAAAACAGTTTATTGTGGTAATCAAGGAAACCGTGCGTGAGACCTGTGCTATTATGATTATCGTAGCTGCTTCCAGCCTTTTTGGCTATCTGCTAATCAAAACACAGATCCCTAATATATTATTGGAAAACCTATTTGTGCTTACTCAAAACAAATATTTAATTCTTCTTCTTCTTAACTTGTTCTTATTAGTAATTGGATGTTTTATGGAGACTAACTCAGCAATAATGATTTTAACACCCATTATTCTCCCCATTACGACAATGCTTGGAATTGATCCGATACAAATAGGAATAATTATGATATTAAACTTAATGATTGGACTTTTGACACCTCCAATTGGTATGTGTTTATATGCAACAGCGAGGGTAGCTCGCATAAAACTTGAAACCATGATAAAGGCAATAATACCTTGGTATATACCCCTTGGAGTAAGTTTATTAATCGTTACTTATGTTCCAATTATTTCGCTATGGCTGCCATCTTTAATTAAATTATAATAGCATCTACTTGTATGTAAGAAATTATCGTAAAAAACTTAAGGTATTGGGGAGTCCCCAATACCTTAAAAATGAAAGCTTTGAATAAAATTTAAGATAAAAAGGGGGATGTTAAAATGTTAAATCAGAAAAGTGCGCCAGAAAGGGCCTTTTGGGCTCAATTTGATGCATTACAATTGGGTTCTGCCTTTGATGAAAAGGATATCACCAAACCTCAAATTTTAATTGAAGATGCCCATGGGGATAGCCATCCCGGAAGTACGCATCTTGACAAATTAGCAGAGCAGGCTAAATATGGAGTTTTTGAAACAGGAGGATTTCCCGCCCAATATCATGTAACCGATATTTGTGACGGTTGCGCCCAGGGGCATGATGGAATGAATATGATCTTGCCTTCTAGGGAAGCTATGACGGATATGGTGGAGGTACATGGGGGGGTATATCCCTTTGATGGAATGATTCTTATATCCTCTTGCGACAAATCTATACCTGCCCACTTAAAAGCGGCCGCAAGACTAGATATACCTACAATATTTATACCTGGTGGGAGTATGAGACCAGGACCCAATATGACAACATCTATGGTAGCAGGGGATATTTCTCTTCGTCAAAAAAGAGAAGGAGAAGTAAGTGAGCAAGAAGTTAGAGACTATAAGCTAACAGGTTGTCCTTCCTATGGAGCTTGTACATTCCTTGGAACGGCAAGTACTATGCAATGTATGGCAGAGGCTTTAGGTATGGCTCTACCAGGATCAGCTTTAATGCCTGCCACAATGAGAGATATTCTTCAAAATTCCAGAAATGCAGGAAGAAAAATAATGGAATTAGCTGAAAAAGGAATAAAGGCAAGTGATATTTTAACCAAGGAAGCCTTTATTAATGCAATAGTAGTGCATAGTGCTATTGGAGGTTCTACAAATGCTTCTATACATTTACCAGCTATTGCGGAAGAATTAGGCATTGAAATCACTCCAGAAGAATTTGATGAAATCAATCACAACATTCCCCATATTGGGAATATAAATCCTAGTGGACAACATTTAACAGAATCTTTCTGGTTTGCCGGTGGAATTCCAATGGTTCAATTGAGACTAAAGGAATATTTAAATCTTGATGTCATGACGGTTACAGGAAAGACCCTTAGAGAAAACTTGGAGGATTTAGAAAAAGATAATTTCTTCAATAGAAATATTGGATATCTTCATAATTATGGATTGAAAAGAGATGACGTGATTATACCCAATGATAAAGTAAAAGAAATTGGTTCTATAGCGTTCTTAAAGGGAAATATAGCTCCAGAAGGATCTGTATTTAAATATTCAGCATGCATGGAATCCATGAGAAATCATAAAGGACCTGCCAAGGTTTATAATTGTGAAGAAGATGCCTATTATGCAGTGGTAGAAAATAAAGTTGATCCAGGGGATATTATCATCATTCGCTATGAAGGCCCAAGGGGTTCTGGAATGCCTGAAATGTTGGCAACTACGGAAGCTATTGTTAATGATAAAAGATTAGATGGTTCTGTAAGCTTGGTAACAGATGGAAGGTTTTCTGGAGCTACAAGTGGGGCAGCAATTGGACATGTATCCCCGGAAGCAGCTTCAGGTGGACCTATAGCCTTTGTTAAAACAGGGGACATTATTGAATATAATATCGAAAACAGAAGTATTAATGTTGTTGGTATAGAGGGCAAAGAGTGTAGTGAAGAAGAGGTACAAGCTGTATTTGAAAAAAGGAAAAAGGAAGAGGGAGTTATTCCAAGACCAAAGAGGACGGGATTATTTAAGCGTTATACAGAACACGCATCTTCAGCAATGAAGGGTGCGAGCTATTAAATAATTTATAGAGAGTAAGGGGGAGTTATTTATGTCAGCGGTAATATTCTTTGTCGTTCTTGCTATTGCTATCGCAGCTTTAATGTTATTGATCACGAAAGTTAACATGCATCCAGTAATTACATTATTAATCGTAGCGCTTTTTACTGGTGTAGGACTAGGTTTTTCGGGTCTAGAAACAATGGGATTAATTTCAGAAGGATTTGGGGGCACTCTAAAGGGAGTAGGTCTTCCGATTATGCTTGGAGCAGTACTTGCTATGGGTATTCAAGATACTGGAGCTGCAAAATCTATTGCTAACTTCTTTATAAGATTGTTTAAAGGGAAGAAATTGGAATTAGCTCCATCACTGACAGCATTTATTGTTTCTATACCTGTATTTGGAGATATCACCACGGTATTGACTTCCAATATTGCTTCTATCCTTTCTACTCGTAAAGGGATTTCCATGGCTACAATGGCAGCATTTACAGTGCTTGGATTAAACTTAACCCATGGTGTTGTACCACCAACTCCTGGTATACTAGCTGTTACAGAAGTCATGGGAGCGGATTTGGGATTAGTTATCTTCTATGGCATTATCATCTCATTAGTTGGATTTATGGGAACATGGTTATTATTAAGAAGGTGGACAGAAAAGGAAAAAATATTACCTAATCCAAATTTTGTAAAAGGTATCAAACCAGCAAAAGCAGATGATACGGTAGAAGATTTATTAATAGAAGGAGAAAACTTACCAGGTACTTTTGCATCAATGTTACCTATTTTGATTCCTGTTGTATTAATTTCTCTATCATCGTTCATAAACATGTATGTTCCAGAAGGAAATGCCATAAGAGAAATCTTTGCATTTTTAGGGGATAAAGTAGTAGCACTTTCACTAGCTGTAGCCTATACAATGTTTTTAGGATTAAAATATAAGAAGTCTGTTATTGAAAGTAACTATAATGCAACACATAATGATAATGGGGCAGAAGGAGAGTTGGCAGTAGCAACAGAATTAGAAAATCAGGATATGGCTAAAAACAGCAATATTAAGGATATACTTCTAAATAGCTGGATAGCCCGAGGATTAGAGGTGGCTTTAGCGGCAATCCTTATTACAGGAATGGGTGGAGCGTTTAGTCAAGTTATTAAAAGTGCTCCTGCAGTAAATGAAGTAACATCCCTTGTTGATGGTATACCCATTCCAGGAATATTGATTCCCTTTCTTTTAGGAGTATTAATGATGACAGCCGTTGGATCCATGACAACAGCTGGAATGACAGCCGCAGCTCTTGTTTATCCAATGTTGCCTGTACTGGGCTTAACACCACTTGCAGCAACCTTAGCCATAGGTTCTGGAACCTTAGCTCTTAATCATGTGAATAACAGTGGTTTCTGGGTAACATCCCAATTCTTTAATTTAAGTACAAAACAGACTTTAAAATATATAACATTCCCCCATGCAGTTGCAGCAGTTATCAATATCCTTGTTATATGGGTATTAAGTAGTGTAGGAATAATCTAAGGGCAATATAGATAAAAAATTTACTTCTTAAAGTAGATGAATCATATTAATAAAATCTTAGGCTTTCTCTTAAAAGGGAAAGCCTAAGATTCTATAGGATGCTTTCTACGGTTAGTAAGAAATAGCATGACCAAGGCATAGCTATCCATTTTCACTTTTAGTATATATTAGGAGGGTATCTATCGATGAAATTATTAAACTTTATGAAAAACCAAGAGATAAGAATCGGAGTAAAAACAGATTGCGAAATATTAGATATCAATAAAGCCGGGGAATTACTGAATATAGAAATGCCAAATACATTAGATGATGTAATAAGAAAAAACAAAGGAAAAGCTATCGAAAAAATAGTAGAGAATTCTAAGGGAAATGCTGAATTATATTTAAAGGAAGAAGAAATAGAATTTGCACCCTGTATAATGAATCCACAAAAAATTATTTGTGTAGGATTGAATTACATAAGCCATATAGATGAGCTTCAAATACAAGACTTACCTAAGAGTCCTGTGTTATTTAGTAAATTTAATAATGCCTTAGCAGCTCACAATGAGGCCATTACAATACCTAAGAATTCCGAGAAAATAGACTATGAGGCAGAATTAGTCATTGTTATAGGGAAAGAGGGCAAGAATATTGAAGAATCAGAAGCTTTATCCTATGTATTCGGATATACTGCAGGAAACGATTTTTCAGCAAGGGATCTTCAGTTTATAAGTAGCCAGTGGTTGATTGGCAAATCCTTTGATGGCTCTGCACCTGTAGGTCCTTATATCATCCCTGCAAAGGGCATCAATCCCCAAAATTTAAAAATACAATCTAAAGTGAATGGAGAAATCAGACAATCATCAAATACCAATAAGATGATTTTTAGCTGTGCAGCTATTATATCTTATATTTCTAAACATATGACTTTAAAGCCGGGAGATATTATTTTTACAGGGACTCCTGAGGGAGTAACCCTAGGATATACAACTGAAGAAAAGCAATATCTGAAATCAGGGGATAAAGTAGAAATTATTATTGAGAATATTGGAGTACTTAGCAATACTTTAGAGTAATGAATCCACAAAAAAATTACAATTTTAAGGGATATCTAGACGAGGTAGCTATCTATGTATGGAGAGGATGTTTAATAATAGAAAAAAGTAGCAGATATTATCTCAACAAGTTATTAGGAAAGAAATAATAATTAAATTTATAAAACTTTATTTAGCTCTGATAATAAAAAATTAAAGGAGGTAACATTTTGAATATTTCTTTAGAGGACAAGGTGACAGTTATAACTGGAGGTACAAGGGGAATAGGCCTATCCATAGCTAAGGTATTTGGTGAAAATGGTTCTAAGATCGCTATTTGTGGAAGAAGTGAATCAAATATAAATCATGCAATAAAAGAGTTAGAGGCTGATGGTATTGAAGTATTGGGAATGAAAGCTGATGTATCCAATGAAAAGGAATTAATAAATTTTGCTGATGAAGTAGAAAAAAAATATGGTGGTATAGATATTTGGATCAATAATGCTGGGATATATCCATTAGTTAAAATGCTAGATATGTCCCTGCAGGATTGGGAACAATTGTTTGATATTAATGTTAAGTCGGTATTTATAGGTTCCAAAATTGCTAAGGAAAAATTAATGAAGAGAAAGGGCGGAGTAATCATTAATGCAGCATCCTTTGCTTCTATCATGCCCTCTGTTACTGCAGGAGCATATGCAGCTACAAAATCTGCAGTTTATAGCATGACGAAAAGCTTAGCAGCAGAATTAGCTCCACATAATATAAGGGTTTTAGGATATATACCTGGGGTAATCGATACAGAGATGAATAAAAAATTATTAGAAAAAAATAACAAGGCCATTATCGACCCACTGGCAATGAAAAGAGCGGGAACGGTTGAAGAAGTTGCCTATCCCTTATTATTTTTAGCTAGTGAATACGCATCCTATATAACAGGCACCTTTATAGAAATTTCTGGTGGTAAATTTTGCGTACAAAATCCAAGTGCAGTTTGGGAATAGAGTATAATTATAAGCAATATTGATCAAGCAACGGTATGATTAGGAAGACTAACTAGATTAAGGTCTAGATTCTGGATACAAAAATTCAATACAGATTGTAAATAATCTGATATGTAAAGAAAGAACATATTCTTTATGATAAAAGTAAATGATAAAAATAGATATGATGTACCCATAAAGTTATCAATATATTTCACCCAGATTATAAAATTTTATAATCTGGGTGAAATATATTGATAAGGTAAACTTTTTGAATACTATATAGACTACATTATAAACAATATTTTTTTGAATATAAGGGGGCTGAATTTTAATCTAGTAAACCAACATTTTTGATATGTTTTAAATGTCCCCGCATAATAGTTTTTGCCATCTTAGGATCATTTTTACGAAGGGCTTCAATGAGTGATAAGTGGTCTTCAATGGATTGCTGAAAAAGATCTTTTTTAAATGCGTTATAAACAAATCGCTCATAGCTTACCCTTACAACTTGTAAAGCAATAAGGAAAAGTTCATTTCCAGAGATCCTGGCTAATTCCGAGTGAAATTCAAAATCATATATTGTAAGAGAAGCAGGATCATTAAAACTTTTTTTCATTAATTTTACCAAAGATTCTAGTTTTTTAACATCGTCTTTGGTAGCATTTTTTGCTGCACTATACGCTATGCCGACCTCGATGATTTCACGAAACTCCATAATATCCTTAGAATGTGAATACTTGGCGACTAAATCAAAATTCATTGGATTTTTTATTTCAGATTCTGAATTAACATAGGTACCATTTTTAGTTCTGCAAATTAAATTTAACCTTTCAAGAGGAGCGTAGGCCTCCCTTAGGGTACTCCTACCAATGTCTAATTTCTTACAAAGCTCAATTTCATTTGGAAAAATATATCCTTCGGGAAGTTCACCGCTTAGAATAGAATTTCTTAATGTGATAAATAGCTCTTCAGATAACCTTTTTTTGCTACTAGGGTTTATTTCTTTTAATACATTATACAGTTTTTGATTTTCATCTAGATTTAAATTGTTTTTTTGCATAGAGAAAACGCCCTTTCATAATGTAGATAAACAATATAAATTCACATAATAAATATGTTCTAGGAGTAATTACTTGTAAACCTTAAATTTCCTTATAAAAAAGATAGATGGAAATTAATGAATATAATATAGCATTATAATTAGTTTGGGAGCAGTTGATTTATTAACAATTCTTCTATGAGGCTATTTTAATCATTTATCCCACTATCTATTAATCATTAAGCATTTTTATAAAAATGTCAATGATAGAATTTTTAAAGGATATTTAATCGCAAAACTTCATTGACTTTTCTGAAAAATGGGAATATAATTTAGGTAACGATGTCAGACATCATACATTAACATATAAAGATACATTAAATTTTACTGGAGGTGGGAAATGAAGTATAGAAGCAGTGGTAATTTGAAAGGAATGGATAAAGGGTTTGCTAGAGGTTTGTTTAAATCCATGGGCTATACAGATGATGAACTGATGGATAGACCTATAATTGGTATCGCTAATTCTTGGAATACTTTAGTACCGGGACATTTTAATTTGAACCAAGTTAGTGAATTCGTTAAAAAGGGAATATATCGTGGGGGTGGTACAGCCGTAGAATTTGGAGTAATCGGAGCATGTGATGGAATAGCAAATGGGCATGAAGGCATGAAGTACATACTCCCTTCACGGGAAGTTATTTGTAACTCAATTGAAATCGAAGCGCAGGCACATAAATTGGATGCGCTTGTCATGCTTGGTTCTTGCGATAAAATTATTCCAGGTATGATGATGGCCGCTGCAAGATTAAACATTCCCGCAATCATCGTAAACGGTGGACCAATGGTGGGTGGTATTGAATTTGATGGTAGAAAATCAGATGCAACATCCATGGATGAAGCACTTGGTATGGTAAAATCTGGGCAACTTGATGAAGAATTTCTTGGAATTCTTGAAAATACTTGCTGTCCTAGCTGTGGCTCTTGTGCTTTTCTTGGAACAGCAAATACAGTTAGTTGCTTAGCAGAAGCATTGGGAATGAGTTTGACGGGAAGCGCCCTTGTTCCTGCAACCTATGCGGAGAGGTTAAGAATTGCCTTTAAGTCTGGAGTTGAAATCTGTAGACTTGCAAAGGATGACCTTAAACCTCGAGATATCTTAACCAAGGAAGCAATTCGTAATGGAATTAAAACGACAATGGCAATTTGCGGATCAACCAATGCGGTACTTCACTTAAGTGCACTTGCATATGAAGCAGAATTAGATATGAATATCGTAGAAGAATTTGAGAAATTAAGTAAGACCACTCCTCAGATTGTTAAGGTCAATCCTGCAGCTAAGTGGGATATGGAAGAATTTTATAGAGCCGGAGGCATACCCCGTGCAATGAAAAATTTAGGAGATCTTATAGAGGGTTCGGTTATGACCTGCACAGGGAAAACTATGGCAGATAATTTAACCCAATATCAATATGATTACCCACCTAATGATGAAATTATAAAAATGCCAGAAGCACCCTTTGAGAAAACTGGAGGAATTGCAGTTCTACATGGGAATATTGCACCGAATTCTGCAATAACAAAACCAGGGGCATTTGATAAATCCTTGCACCATTTTTTAGGCAAAGCAAAGGTGTTTAATAGTGAAGAAGAAGCCAATGATGCCATTCTCGGGGGTAAGATTGAACATGGTGATGTCGTTGTAATTAGGTATGAAGGTCCAAAGGGTGGTCCAGGAATGAGGGAAATGTATAAGGCCATGAAGTTTCTTTATGGAATGGGATTAAATAAAACAACGGCCCTAATTACTGATGGTAGATTTTCAGGAACTAATAATGGATGCTTTGTAGGCCATATTTCACCAGAAGCAGCAGAGGGAGGCCCTATTGCAGCCATTGAAGATGGTGACATAATCGAAATAGATATTGCAAAAGGGGTCCTAAATGCAAAGGTGAGCGAAGAGGAAATAAAAAAAAGGCTTAAAAATGTTGTTAAGCCTAATAGAGAGATACCAAGAGGATATTTGCAAGTTTATGCAAAACTGGCTTCATCCGCAGATAAGGGTGCTGTGATACTATAAAAATTGGAGGGGAAGATGAAGACTAAAGCAGATATTAAGAATATTGTAATTGCTGGTGCAGGAATCATGGGGGCATCTTTTGCACAAATTTTTGCTAGGTATGGCTATCATGTGAATTTATTTGATATTTCAGATGATGCAATAGCAAAGAGCAAGGAACTGATCAGAATGAACCAAAAAAACACAATTGAAGAAGGTGATATAACAAAAGAAGATTCAGAAAAACTAATATCAAATATTAGCTATACGTTGGATATGGAAGTTTTTAAAAGTGCGGATTTTGTTATTGAGGCCATTGCTGAAAAATTAGCTATTAAGCATAAATTTTGGGAACAAGTTTCTAAAATGGTTTCAGAGGATACCATTTTGACCACTAACACATCTGGTTTATCAATAAATAAAATTGCAGAAGTGGTGAACATACCTAAACGTTTTTGTGGCATGCATTGGGTAAATCCTCCTCATATTATTCCATTGGTGGAAATTATTGCAGGAGATAAAACAGAAAAGAGTACATTAGAAATTGTAAAAGAAGTTGCTTTATCCATACATAGAAAGCCGGTGTTAGTAAAAAAGGATATTAATGGATTTGTGTTAAATCGTTTACAATATGCCCTAATAAGAGAAGCCTTTCATATTGTTGAAAGTGGTGCTGCAAGCATTGAAGATGTTGATCATGTTATGAAATATGGTCTTGGAATGAGGTATGCATGCATAGGGCCTTTTGAAACAATTGACTTTGGGGGATTAGATATATTCTTTAATGTTGGAAGCTATATGTTTAAGGAACTTAGTAATTCCCAGGAGGTTCCAAAACTCCTGGCAGACTTATATGCTCAAGGTGCATATGGAGTAAAAACAGGCAAAGGATTTTATGATTACAGCAATGGGCAAGGGGAAAAAGCCATTGAAAAGAGAGATAAAGACTTTATGAAGGTCTCTAAATGTCTTCATAGGAATTCATAAATATTTATTAAAAATAAAGGGGGAAGGAATATGGAAAGAGAAATTATTAAATCAGATGGACGTGGCATTATTGCAGGGGATTATGTAAATCAAAATCATGATATTGATCGTGATCAGTGGTTAAGAGATAGCTTTCCAGAATGGGGAACACTACTTAATCAAGAGATTGAGAACAGACAGGTACCAAAAGGAGAAGTAAGCCTTTGGTGGTGTGGAGGCCCTTCATGGATTCTAAAGACAGATGAAGGAGGCGTCTTTTTCATCGACCAATATTGCGGACCATCCATGTACACATCACATTATTATTGCGGTGTTTGCAAGCAGGCAGGCGCTGATAGCATTAATTGGATTAGACTCAATCCACATGTTATAGATCCTTGGAAGTTTAATCAGTTGGATGGCGTATTCTGCACCCATGCCCATCAAGATCATTGTGATATTTATGCAGTTAAGGCTGCCTTAAAGACTACTGATGCACTTTTTTATGCACCGCCTGTTGCAGCAGATAAATTAAGAAAATTCGAAGTGCCTGAAGACAGACTTGTTGTTGCCAAGGTCGGAGAATCAGTGAAGGTAAAAGGTGCTGAAGTGGAATTTCTTATTTGCTATGACCAGACAGCAATTAAAACAGGTGAAGGAGAAGTAAATCTTCCATTTGAGGAAGCTGCTTGTTGTTTCTTATTCAAAACATCAGGAGGAAACATATTATTTATGGGTGATACTTGGTATCACGATGGGTATGTTGCAATTAAGGAAAATTATGATATTGATGTTGCAATATTTGATATGGGTAGCAATGCGCCAGGGGCAACAGACAAGATGACCCCTTATGACTGCGCGCGAGTTGGGCAGGCTGTTGGAGCAAAGCTTTTAATTCCTGATCACTATGACAATTGGGCTAATACTGCAGGTGATCCTGAGTTATTGGTGAATCAGTTTGTAAGAATAGTAGAAGAAAATACCCCTGAAATCAAGACCATGATTATGCGTTGTGGCGGTAGATTTGATTATCCAAAAGATCAAGATAAGAAAAGATACAGATATCCAGATGGAAGTGAGCATTATGATTTCTCAAAATCATCTTTTGCAAAGAAATAAGAGAATGTAATAAGGAGGTTTCACTTATATGAGAGGTTATTTCTATGAATCACCAAATTCATTTGATGAACTCTTGGCAATTGTAAAAGATACTTCAAATGAGGTCAAATTTTTAGCTGGAGGATCAGATTTTGTACCTAAATTGTCTTTTGAATTGGATCAAATTCCAAAGGAAGGACAAAAGGATTTGTTAATTATCTCTTTGGATAATATGGATTTAAATTTAATAACGGAAAATAGTACGGAAGTAAAGATTGGTGCCACAGCCACTTTTAGCCAGATTAAAGAAAACAAGATTATTGAAAGAGAATTTCCCGTGCTAATTGAAACAATTAATGAAATAGCAGGCTTAACAGTGAGAAATGTTGCATCAATAGGGGGAAACATTATGAATGCTTCTCCTGCAGCAGACAGTATTCCTACTCTAATAGCCTTAGATGCAGTGTTTGTTTTAAATGGTCCTAATGGAGTAAGAAAAGTAGATGCAAAAGACTTTTTCAAAGGACCAGGTAAAACAATAGCTGATGAGGTGGAAGTTCTAACTGAAATTATCTTGAAGAAAGAAGAAGGTCATGCTTCCTTTAAAAAATTAGGCAGAAGAAAAGCTGAAACCCTTTCCGTTGTTAATGCTGCAGCGTATATAGAAAAAGAAAACAATATTTGTAAGGTTCTAAGGGTGGCTGTTGGGTCTGCTGCGCCCACAGTATTAAGATGTAAAGAAGTTGAAGATGCACTTATAGGTAAAGAACTAACCCAGGAAAATATGAGGATAGCAAGTGAAAAGGTTGTAGATGCTATCAGTCCCATAGATGATATTAGAGCAACAGCCTGGTATCGTAAGAAGGTTGCTCCAGTGATGGTCAGACGAGCAATGGAAGCAGCGTCAAACGCTGAGTAAAGGAGGGGAAAAGGATGTCGAAAATCTTGCATTTTTACTTAAATGGTAATCCCGTGGAAGTGATAGCAAAACCACAGCAAAACCTATTAGAAGTATTAAGGGACGGATTAGGTCTTACAAGTCCAAAGTGTGGGTGTAATCGTGGCGATTGCGGTTCATGTACAGTAATACTTGATGGAAAAGCGGTGAAATCATGCTTGGTATTGGCCCTTACAGTAGAAGGTAAAAAAATACTAACAGTAGACGGTCTTGCCCAGGGTAAAACTTTACATCCAATTCAACAAGCATTTATAGATTATGGGGCACCACAATGTGGGTATTGCACCCCAGGGATGGTTATGGCAGCCACTGCTTTTCTGTTAGATCATCCGGAAACAACAGCAGAGGAAATTAAAGATGCATTAAGTGGAAACTTGTGCAGATGTGCTGGGTATGAAAAATACACCGATGCTCTTTTAGCAGTATCCAAAGGTGAATATGGCCCTATTCCGAAAGGAAGTGATCTGGATGTATAAAAGTGTTGGTAAGAGAGTCAAGAAATATGATGGTGAAGGTATTGTAACAGGAAAAATCCAATATGTTAGCGATGTCAGCATGCCTGATATGCTTGTATGTAAGACTTTAAGAAGTCCTTATCATAGAGCAAAGCTTAATCATGTTGATGTCTCAGAAGCATTGAAGGTTCCAGGTGTTTACGCTGTCATTACTAAGGATGATGTTCCCCACAATTTATTTGCAATGGTGCCAGATCATCATGTTTTTGCAGAGGAACTGATAAGATATAGGGGACAAAATATTGCTGCTGTTGCAGCCGTAAGTAAAGAAGTCGCTTTAGAGGCTCTGGGAAAGATTAAACTTGATATTGAAGAACTCCCTTATGTAATCGACCCCATTGAAGCCACTAAGCCTGATGCTCCAAAGGTAAGACCTGAAGGAAACATGCATATGTTTGATGGCACAAGCGAGGTAAGGAAAATAAGAAAGGGAAATGTCGAGAAAGGTTTTGCAGAGGCAGATTATATTGTAGAAGGAACATATACTACTCCTAGCCAAGAACATGCACCCCTTGAAACCTCTTCATCAGTAGCTTATGTTGATGAGGCTGGGAAACTTGTTATTCATTCCAAGACACAGGGGCTTTACTTTACCCAGGGTGATCTTGCCAATGTATTTCAACTACCGCTGAATAAGCTGAAACTTGTAGGGGGAACCGTAGGAGGGGGATTTGGTGCTATGAATAGTGTTCATACAGACCATATAGCAGGACTTCTTGCCTTGGCTACAGGTAAGCCTGTTAAGTTTCAATTAACTAGAGAGGAAGAAATGCTATACACGACTATAAGATCTCCTTGGATATTCAAATTTAAGGATGGAGTAAAGAAAGACGGAACTCTTACAGCTAGACAAATTGAGGTGCTTCATGACTGTGGTGCATATACAGAACTGGGATTATATGCAGTTGAAAAAAATGCAAATATAGTTGCCGGTGCAACAAAAGTAGAAAATGTTGCAGTTGATGCAAGAATGGTGTATACAAATAAAATGCCCAGTGGTTCAATGAGGGGCTTTGGCGTAAATGTAGGACAGTTTGCTGATCAGGTACAGATGGACAGACTTGCCCGTAAAATTGGAATGAATCCTATTGAATTTAGATTAAAGAATGCTTTTAAAGAAAACGATATCAATCATGTTGGGAATACGCTAACAGCAGTTTCTGAGATTGAAACATTAAAAATGGTTGCTGAGATGGCAGGCGAAGAAATTTCTCCTGAATATGCAAATATGAGTTCTAAGTAAGGAGGGAGAGTTAGATGATTAGAAAAGGAAGAGGAGTTTCAAATGTTTACTACCCAACTGGATTTAATGGTGGTGGAGATCCTGACTTAGTATCTCTTGAAATCAAAATCGATGGAACAATTAATATGACCAATGCAAGTTGTGAGATGGGCCAGGGTTTTAAAACCGTTGCAATTCAGATGGCAGCAGAGGCTTTGGAGATAAGTGAAGAATTATTTACAATTGATAACTCAAATACCGATACAGCAGCATTTAGTATGGACACAGCAGGAACTCGTACAACTTATATAGTGGGCTTAGCCGCTATTGCAGCAGCAAAGGATCTAATCCAGAGGATGAAAGAATTTGTAGCAGGAGTAAAGGGATGCTCCCCTGAAGACTTAGTTTATGAAGGTGGAAAGGTTTTTAAGAAAGATGATGAAAAAGTAGCAATGACATTACAAGAAATTGGAACGGCTTCTACTTATGGCGGTGTATATCTAATAGGCGTTGGTGGATTTTTGCCCCCTCCTGCACCTCCAAGGGATCCAGAAACAGGGTTTACAATTCCCACTCGAACATATGCATGGGGTTCTACGGTCATTGATGTAGAAATTGATGATGAAACAGGGGTAGTAACTATAGTCAATGTGTATAACAGTTATGATATAGGTACTGTTATCAATCCACTGCAGGCGGAAGGTCAAGTAGACGGGGGGAATGTTCAAGGCGTAAGCATGGCACTTTATGAAGATTTGACACCATACTTTCCCGAAAGCATTGAAACCTATGCATCAAACTTTACAGATTACATTATCCCTACATTTATGGACATTCCTCAAAATAGTGAAATTAAGTTTTATGAAAATCCTGATCTATATGGTCCTTTTGGGGCAAAGGGATGTGGAGAATTTGTTACAAACTCACAGCCCCCTGCAATTGCAAATGCGATTTATGATGCAATAGGAGTGAGGATTAATTCATTACCAATCACTCCAGAGAAGATTCTAAGGGCATTAGAAGAAAAAAATAAATAGAAGAATAGAAAAAGGCAGGCCATTCCCAAGCCTGCCTTAAATAAGGCAGTGGAAACAGAAACTTCTTTCTGGTAAGAACTAACAAATAATACCAAATCAGAAAGAAGTTTTTATTTTCACTTAAGCATGGAATTTTTTACAGTCCCAGATAATGCATCTTTATTTATCTCTATTATTTCATTTATTTCTCTTTATTATGGCCAAAGCCTTTTTCAGTAACCCCTAAAATATATTCATAGTGTTGTGTAGTATCTTTACATGATTTTTTAAATTGTATCAAAATTTATGCCCCATATGTGAATATTACAAAGAGTAATTGCTCTTACTGTAATTTGAAAGATTATTCTCCCATAGCTAGCGACAAAAAAAGATCAAGAAAGTTTTCTAAAAGATTTTTTGATTTATGGTGCTGGAATACGCGAATGGAAGAATCTTTCGATATTCTTTAATTTATAAATAGATTGATAATCTTTATACATATCTATGGTTGCCATTATAGCAATAACATCATAGGGGAAATCTCCTTAGACCTATACGGAAGGTTCGAAAAGGCAGCACTAATTAATATTGGCATACCAATTAAAATAATGAGGGGATTTGTTATGAATGTATTCATAACAAAAATAAGAATATGTTTTAACGAATTATTGACTTAAATTCGACTAGATGTTAATATATAATTACAACGCATATAAGAATAGTATACGCATATACGTAAAAATGAACTAATATCTACATCTATTATTACAACATCTAATTTCAATGAAATGAAGGGGAATTAGGCTATAGCGATAATAAAATACAATATTTAATGAAAGGTAGGTAATACAATAATGAAACGTAGACAACAAACTATGGATGGAAATACTGCAGCAGCATATGTTTCCTATGCTTTTACAGATGTAGCTGCCATTTTCCCAATCACTCCATCATCTACTATGGCTGAAGTAGTTGATGTCTGGGCTGCTGAGGGAAGAAAAAATATTTTTGGGCAACCTGTTGTTGTACAAGAAATGCAATCCGAGGGAGGGGTGGCAGGAGCTATTCATGGCGCCTTACAAAGTGGTGCATTGGCAACTACTTATACTGCATCAGCAGGCCTAATGTTAATGTTACCTAATATGTATAAAATTGCAGGAGAATTGCTTCCAGGAGTGTTCCATGTTAGTGCTCGATCCTTATCCTCCAATGCCACCTCTATATTTGGAGATCATCAAGATGTGATGTCTACCCGCCAAACAGGATTTACTATGCTAGCTTCCAGTAGTGTACAACAATGCATGGATCTTGCTGCTGTGGCTCACCTAGCCGCAATTAAATCACGTCTGCCCGTACTGCATTTTTTTGATGGATTTAGAACATCCCATGAAATGCAGAAAATTGATGTCTTAGAATATGAGGAATTAGCAGAGCTAATAGATAGAGATGCTGTTAAGGCCTTCAGAGACAATTCCTTACACCCAAATCGTCCAGTTCTTCGAAATACAACACAAAATCCGGATATCTTTTTCCAATATCGTGAATCCATTAATAGATTCTATGATCCAGTACCTGAAGTTGTTCAAGAGTATATGGATGAAATTAATAAACTAACAGGCAGGGACTATAAATTATTTAATTATTATGGTTCAGAAACCGCAGAAAATATTATTATTGCCATGGGATCAGGCTGTGACACCATAAGAGAAACCATCGCCTATGTCAATGAAAGAGGTGGCAATTATGGATTACTAGAAGTCCACCTATACCGTCCATTTTCTATCGAACATATGCTAGAAGCTCTACCAAAAACCATTAAACGTATTGCAGTACTCGATCGTACCAAAGAACCTGGTGCATCAGGAGAACCCTTATATCTAGATGTTAAAAATGCTTTCTATGGAAGGGAAAATGCTCCATTAATTGTAGGAGGACGTTTTGGAATAGGTTCTAAAGAATTTACACCTTCAAATGTAATGGAAGTGTTTGTAAATCTAGAAAAAGATGAACCATTTAATGGCTTTACAGTGGGTATCATAGATGACGTGACGAATTTATCTCTTCCCCCCTATGATAAGGAAATTAATCCATCACCCGAAGGAACCATTTCTTGTAAATTTTGGGGTCTCGGTTCTGATGGTACAGTAGGTGCAAATAAATCAGCGATTAAAATTATTGGAGACCATACGGATAAATATGCCCAGGCATATTTTGCCTATGACTCTAAAAAATCTGGGGGAGTAACCATTTCTCATTTAAGATTTGGAGATGAGCCAATTCAGTCACCCTACGCCGTTACCTCAGCTGATTTTATTGCCTGCCACAATCAAAGTTATGTAGATAAATATGATTTAGTTGATGATATTAAAGATGGGGGTACATTCTTACTCAACTGTACATGGAATAAAAAGGAGCTAGAAGAACATTTACCAGCTTCCTTAAAGAAAATTATTGCAGAAAAAAATATAGAATTTTACACCTTAAATGCTGTAGATATTGCACGAGAAATAGGCCTAAGGAATCGCATTAACATGATTATGCAATCTGCATTCTTTAAACTATCCAATGTCATTCCTATAGAAGATGCGACAAAGTATCTAAAAGAAGCGGTGCAAAAGAGTTATGGAAATAAGGGACAGCAAGTTGTTGAAATGAACTGGAAAGCTATTGATGCAGGCATAGAAACTCTTACTAAGATTCAAGTTCCAGAATCCTGGAAGAAAGCCCAGGAAAAAGAGAAAGAAGTTCAAGAAGATTTGCCAGAATTTGTAGAGAATATTATGATCCCTATGAATAGGCAACAAGGGGATACCTTACCCGTAAGTGTATTTGTCGGATCTGAAGATGGAACTTTCCCCTTAGGGACTAGCCAATATGAAAAAAGAGGCATAGCAATTGATATTCCTTACTGGGATGCAGAAAAATGTATTCAATGTAATCAATGCTCCTTTGTATGTCCTCATTCAGTACTTAGGCCAACGATTTTATCTGATGATCAGCTTGCAGCAGCGCCAGTATCTATAGATACAAAAGCGGCTATAGGATTTAAAGGAAAGCAATTCCACATGGGATTATCTGCCTTAGATTGTACAGGGTGTGGGAACTGTGTTGATGTTTGTCCTGCTAAAGAGAAAGCTCTAGTGATGCAACCACTTGAAAATAAACGAGATATCTTAGTAAGTACATGGGAGTATATAAAGGATATTGATCCAGCTGAAATTTCTGAAAAACAAAGAAGTACAGTAAAGGGAAGCCAGTTCTTAAAGCCTTATTTTGAATTCTCAGGAGCCTGTGCAGGATGTGGAGAGACTCCTTATGCCAAGCTAGTTACTCAATTGTTTGGGGATAGAATGACGATTGCTAACCCAGCAGGATGTACAACAGTTTGGGGGGGATCCGCGCCAAGTATCCCCTATACAACCAATAAAAAAGGCCATGGGCCTGCCTGGGGATATTCCTTATTTGAAGATAATGCAGAATATGGTTATGGAATGTATCTTGGAGCGAAAACCCTTCGAGAGGGAGTGGCTAAAAGGATTGAAGCAGCTCTTGAAAAGGGAGTAAGTGAAGATCTAGCAGAGGTTATGAAAGAATGGATAGAGGGTTACGATGAATCTGCAGGAACAAGGGAAAGGGCAGATAAATTATCGAATGCTCTAGAACAATATAAAAATATACAAGAGCTTAAGGAGATATACGACAGTAAAGATCATTTTGTAAAACAATCTAACTGGATATTTGGTGGAGACGGTTGGGCCTATGACATCGACTTTGGAGGGTTAGATCATGTATTAGCTCAAAATGAAAATGTAAATGTTCTTGTATTCGACACAGAAGTGTATTCCAATACAGGTGGTCAATCCTCTAAAGCCACACCTACTGCAGCTATCGCTAAATTTGCTGCTTCAGGTAAACGGACGAAGAAAAAAGATTTAGGAATGATCGCTATGTCTTATGGTTATGTATATGTGGCTCAAATCGCTATGGGTGCTAGTCAAAGACAAACCCTCCAAGCCATTCGTGAAGCGGAGGCTTATCCAGGACCATCTTTGATTATTGCTTATGCCCCATGTGTTAATCATGGAATAAAAGCTGGAATGGGAAAAACTCAAGCACAAGAAAAACGAGCAGTTGAATCGGGATATTGGACTTTATATCGTTATAACCCACTATTAAAAGAAGAAGGCGAAAATCCATTTATTTTGGACTCAAAAGAACCCACATTAAGCTATGAGGATTTCTTATTAAGTGAAGTACGTTATTCATCCTTAATGCAACAATATCCAGAGCAGGCTAAAGAATTATTTAAAAAAGCAGAAGAGGATGCTATGGAAAGGCTAGAGAATTATAAACGCTTAGCAAATCAAGGCTTAGTATTACAAGAAGCATAAAACCTAAACCCACCTTTATTCATGCTATCGGAGTAGGGAAAGACCTATATAGGGTAGCATGAATGAAGGGAGTAGTGACCAAGAAGAATTCATGTGTTTCAAAGAATTTACACAGAGGGAATGGATAAAGATAATTAACTGTTTATATCATAACCCATTCCCTATTTATCTATACATTCTAAAAAATATAATCGTACAAGGATAGTTCAGAGAATATAAACCAATGGAAAGGGTGGTTTTAATGCCGTTAATGACAGGGATACAGTATGAGGAAAGTTTGAGAAAATTAAACCTGCAAGTCTATATGTTCGGCGAGAAAGTAGAAAATGTTGTAGATAATCCTATACTAAGGCCTTCAATGAATTCAGTGAAAATGACTTATGAGTTAGCCCATAAACCAGAGTATGAGGACTTAATGACTACAGCTTCACAAATCACAGGAAAGAAGATTAATCGTTTTACCAATATTCATAAAAGTACAGAAGACTTGGTAAAAAAGGTGAAAATGCAGAGATTATTAGGACAACAAACAGCTTCTTGCTTCCAAAGATGTGTTGGCATGGATGCCTTTAATGCAGAATATAGTACAACTTATGAAATTGATCAAAAACATGGCACTGAATATCATAAAAGATTTAAAGAGTTTATGAAAATGGTTGAAGAAAAGGATTATACAGTTGACGGAGCAATGACAGATCCAAAGGGAGATCGATCTCTCCAACCAAGCAAACAAGTAGATCCTGATTTATATTTAAGGGTTGTAGAAAGACGAGAAGATGGGGTTGTTGTCAGAGGAGCTAAGGTTCATCAAACAGGGATAACAAACTCCCATGAGGTACTGGTTATGCCAACCCAAGCCATGAAACCCGAAGATAAAGATTATGCCATCTCTTTTGCAGTACCAACAGATACAGAAGGTATTATTATCATTGTTGGACGACAATCCTGTGATACGAGAAAGTTAGAAGAAAATGCAGACATGGATTTAGGCAATAGAGAATTTGGCGGAATGGAGGCACTGGTTGTCTTTGACAATGTTTTTGTTCCCAATGAAAGAATTTTCTTAAATGGGGAAACAGAGTTTGCAGGAATGTTGGTAGAAAGATTTGCTGGCTATCATAGACAAAGTTATGGTGGATGTAAGGTTGGTGTAGGGGATGTTTTAATTGGGGCTGCAGCTCTAGCCGCGGAATATAATGGAGTTGAAAAAGTTTCCCACATTAAAGATAAGTTAATTGAAATGACCCATCTGAATGAAACCTTGTATGCCTGTGGAATCGCCTGTTCATCTGAAGGGCATCCAACTGAATCGGGAAATTATATCATTGATTTACTTCTTGCCAATGTATGCAAACAAAATGTAACTAGATTCCCCTATGAAATCGTAAGATTAGCGGAAGATATCGCAGGGGGTTTAATGGTTACAGCACCTTCAGAATTGGACTTTAAAAATGAAGAAGTGGGACATTATGTAGAAAAATATTTAAGAGGGATAGAATCAGTATCCACCGAAGCACGCTTAAGAATTCTACGATTAATTGAAAACTTATCCTTAGGTACAGCTGCTGTAGGCTATAGAACTGAGTCAATGCATGGGGCAGGTTCGCCTCAAGCGCAAAGAATTATGATTGCCCGACAAGGGAATATAGAACATAAAAAAGAATTGGCTAAAAATATCGCAAACATTGAAGAGTAAATCATGGATTTAAATATTGATTATGGTGTAATGAAGGGAGGATTATAACCTTGTTAAAAAATATACAGGAAGTATTAGAAAGGGATGTACGTCCTTATTTATTAGACCATTATGGAGATGTGGAGATAACATCCTATGAAGATGGCATCCTTTATATTCGGTTATTAGGTCAATGTAATAACTGTCCTTCTGCTAAGTTCACTGTTGAAAATATCATCGAAAGCAAATTGAAAGAAAATATTCCAGAACTTAAAGAGGTTATTTTAGACACCGATATAAGCTCAGAATTATATCATTTTGCAAAGGAAATATTGGGAAAAAGCAGGCAGAATTTATGATAGAAGTATTAATAAAGTATTGTGGGGGGTGTAACCCCCGATATGATAGAGGTCAAATAGTAGAGAAGCTTAAAAAACAATATAGCACTATAAATTTCACTAGCAGTATAGACCCGCGTAAATCATGGGACTTGGTAATTGTCCTATCAGGATGTATGAGTTCATGCACTACCCATGAAAATTTAAATGGAAAACATGGGAAAATGATTGTTAGAAGTTTAAAGGATTATAAAACTTTAGTGCATAAACTTGATGAAATCTTGGAGTCCAATATATAAAAAGGATAAGAGATGCTACTAAAAATAATGGGATAGGAGGCTATAAATTGAATTTTGTTACCTATCAACAACAAGAACAAGTAGGGATAATGACGATAAATCGTCCACAGGCACTAAATGCATTAAATCTAGATGTATTAAAGGAAATCGAGGAGACAATCAATCAAATAGATATAGACACAACAAGAGCCTTGATTGTTACTGGGGCTGGACAAAAATCTTTTGTTGCAGGTGCAGATATAGGGCAAATGAGTACCATGACAAAGGAGGAAGGCAGAGACTGGGGAACATTTGGGAATGATATCTTCCGAAGTTTAGAAACCCTAGAAATACCTTCCATAGCGGCAGTGAATGGCTTTGCCCTAGGGGGTGGCTGCGAATTGGCTATGAGTTGTGATATTAGAATCTGCTCAGATAATGCTTTATTTGGCCAACCAGAGGTAGGTCTAGGCATCACACCAGGATTTGGAGGTACCCAAAGACTAGCCCGTATTATAGGTGTAGGAAAAGCTAAAGAAATGATTTATGCCGCGTACAATATCAAAGCCGATGAGGCCTATAGAATTGGCTTGGTCAATGCCGTATATCCCCAAGCAGAGCTTATGGAACAGGCTTTAAAAATAGCCAATAAAATTGCTAAAAATGCACCTATTGCTGTAAGGGCCTCTAAAAAGGCTATTAATGATGGATTACAAGTAGATATGGACTCAGCTCTTGAAATAGAAGAAAAATTATTTGGTAGCTGCTTTGAAACTCACGATCAAAAAGAAGGAATGACAGCCTTTTTAGAAAAACGGAAAGTAGCAGAATTTCTAAATAAATAATAAAAATCTCAAAAAAGGAGAATGAGTTATGAAAGTGGGCATCATTGGTGCAGGAACCATGGGATCAGGTATTGCACAAACCTTTGCTCAAGCAGAGGGATATGAAGTGTTTTTATGCGATATCAATAAAGAATTAGCTTCAAAGGGAAAAGAAAAGATTGCTAAAGGATTAGAAAGACGAGTTGCTAAGGGCAAAATGGAACAATCTGTAGCAGATAAGATGCTCAACAAGATTAGTACAGGCACTAAGGACATTTGTGAAGACTGTGATTTAATGATAGAAGCAGCCATAGAAAACATGGATATTAAAAAACAAACCTTCAAAGAATTACAAAGCATTTGTAAACCAGAGGCTATTTTTGCCACCAATACTTCCTCTCTTTCCATTACAGAGCTTGCTTCGGAACTTGATCGGCCAGTGGTGGGGATGCACTTTTTTAATCCAGCTCCTGTCATGAAATTGGTAGAAGTGATTGCAGGTTTAAATACGCCAGCTGAGTTAGTGGACCAAGTTAAAACCATTGCTGTATCCCTTGGAAAAACTCCTGTTCAAGTAGAAGAGGCAGCAGGTTTCGTGGTCAATAGAATTTTAATTCCCATGATCAACGAAGCCGTGGGCATCTACGCTGAAGGCATAGCCTCTGTGGAGGGAATTGACACCGCCATGAAGCTAGGAGCAAATCATCCCATGGGGCCTTTAGCTCTGGGGGATTTGGTAGGACTAGATGTGTGCTTAGCAATAATGAAGGTTCTTTATGAAGAGACAGGTGATCCTAAATATCGTCCTCATCCACTTCTAATCAAAATGGTACGGGGAGGTCAACTAGGCGTTAAAACTGGGAAAGGCTTTTATGAATATAAGAAATAATGATAAATGCTCCGAGAGAAGGATGTCCTGTTTAGGAGACTAGCCTTTAACGGGAGGATAAATTTAAAATTATGGAGGAATGGAGATGGATTTTACATTAAGTAAAGAGCAAGAAAAAGCAAGAACGTTGTTTAGAGAGTTTGCAGAAAATGAGGCTAAACCCCTAGCCCAAGAAATAGATGAACAAGAAAGATTCCCACGGGAAACAGTGGAGAAGATGCAAAAATTAGGGTTTTTAGGGATCCCCATACCAAAGGAATATGGTGGTCAAGGTTGTGACACCCTGACTTACATATTAGCTGTAGAGGAACTTTCAAAGGTTTGTGGTACTACAGGCGTTATTGTCTCCACCCATACATCTTTAGCTGCCGATCCTATAAATAGATTTGGTACTGCTGAGCAAAAAGAAAAATATCTAAGGCCCCTGGTCAGTGGTGAAAAACTAGGTGCCTTTGGTCTAACAGAACCAGGTGCAGGAACTGACGCAGCAGGACAACAGACTAAGGCTGTTCTAGAGGGAGATCACTATGTATTAAATGGAAGCAAAATTTTCATTACCAATGGGGGCCAAGCGGATATCTATATTATTATGGCTATGACAGATAAGTCCAAAGGAACAAGGGGGATCTCTGCCTTTATCGTAGAAAAGGATTTCCCAGGCTTTTCAATCGGAACAAAGGAAAAGAAAATGGGGATTCGTGCCTCTTCTACCACTGAGCTTATCTTTGAAAATTGTATAGTCCCTAAGGAAAATCTCCTTGGTAGGGAAGGAAAAGGATTTGGAATCGCCATGCAAACTCTAGATGGGGGAAGAATCGGGATTGCAGCCCAGGCTCTAGGATTAGCTGAGGGAGCTTTAAACGCGACAATAGCCTATACGAAAGAGAGAAAACAATTCGGTCGATCCATTGCTAAATTCCAGAACACCCAATTCCAACTAGCGGATATGGCAACCAAAATAGAAGCCGCTAAATATTTAGTCTATAAAGCAGCAGTAGCTAAGGACACCCAGAAATCATTCTCAGTAGAAGCAGCCATGGCAAAACTCTATGCTGCAGAAGTGGCCATGGAAGTGACCACAAAGGCTGTCCAACTCCATGGTGGCTATGGCTATATCCGAGACTATGATGTAGAACGTATGATGCGTGATGC